>NZ_JAXFOB010000004.1:0-31892 GCF_034180565.1 Ezakiella sp.
ATTGGTGGAAAAAAATTAGGCTGGAATTTTGAATAAATACTTGATTTTTTATATCAAGATGTGTATAATACCAAATAGAGTGTTGTGGATAACCTTATGAGAGGGGGGAAGATAAATGTCAGAAATCAAAGTTGGAGAAAATGAATCCCTAGATAGTGCTCTAAAGCGCTTCAAGAGACAATGTGCTCGCTCAGGAGTAATGGGTGAAGTTAGAAAAAGAGAACATTATGAAAAACCTAGCGTTAGAAGAAAACTTAAATCTCAAGCAGCTAGAAAAAAGAGACGTAAAGGATTTTAGTTTATGTCATTAAAAGAACGTTTGATGGATGATTTAAAAACTTCCATGAAAGAGAAACAAACTCTTAGAAAAAATACCATCACAATGCTCAGATCTCGTATAAAACAATATGAGGTTGACAACAGATTGACTGCTGATGATGATTTAATTATGCAGATGATTCAAAAGGAAATAAAAGAAAGAAACGATACGCTGGATTCTCTCAAAGGCACAGATAGAGCAGAACTTATAAAAGATACGGAAGAAGAAATTTCATATCTTTCCGAGTATTTACCAAAACAAATGGACGACGAAGAGTTAAATGATTTGGTTAGTGCTGTAGTAGCTGAAGTTGGAGCAACATCCATGAAAGACATGGGTGCTGTTATGAAATTGGCTAAGGAAAGAAGCGAATCTAGAGTAGATGCTAAGAGATTATCTGAAGCGGTGAAAGCAAAATTAGGCTCACTAAAATAGGTGGGCTATTTTTGTGTAAAAATTTAATTAAATAGTTTAACTATGCCTTTTTCGGGTAATATGTAATTAAAGGAGGTAGTTATGGATAAAACTATTGAAATGTTAAAAAACATTCCGAATTTAGCAGTGCTTCTGATTTTTTTAATTTCAGTTGCGTGTCTTATTTCGTCGCTATTTGTCAATAAGAAATTTAATCTTGTTGCGGGTATATTGCTTATGATTGCATACATAGCGATAGTGCTTTTAAAAGATAACAAATATTTTGTTTATCTTATATTAAGTACGGTCGGGATTTTCATGCTTTTCATGGAGCTTATGGTTCCGGGAGTCCAAGTTTTCGGATTATTTGGTCTTGCGTTTTTGGGCGTAGGATTTTACGGAACGTTTGACGATGTTTTGTCAACAATTTTAGGACTCTCACTTACAGTTTTGATTGCAATTTTTCTCATTTACTATTACATCAAGAAAGGTTACAAGGTAAAGGGAATGGAAAAATTCATTCTGAACCAAAAAAGTTCTACGGAAGACGGATACCTGGCAGTTGATTTTCCCGACTTGACAGGCAAGAGAGGAGTTACGACAACACCTCTTAGGCCGAGCGGTTTTGGAATAATTGATGATAAAAAATACGACCTCTACAGTTACGAAGGATTTATACCGAAGGATACAAAAATAGAGGTAATAAAAGTTGAATCTATGAAAATTTATGTAAGGAGGATTTAAATGGACAACATTTTAAGTAGTTTGGGACCGATTTTCACGGTCGGTTTGGTTTTTATTCTATTAGTAATATTTCTCTCATTCGTTCCGTTGGGACTTTGGATAACAGCTTTCTTCTCGGGAGTAAAAGTTGGAATCACAACCCTTGTTGGAATGAAATTAAGAAGAGTTCCACCGAGAAAAATTATAAATCCAATGATTAAAGCGACAAAAGCAGGTTTGGATTTAAAACTTGACGAGCTTGAAGCTCACTATCTTGCAGGTGGTAATGTCGACACATTGGTCGATGCGCTTATTGCTGCACAAAGGGCAAATATTGAGCTTGAATTTAAGAGAGCTGCTGCTATAGACTTAGCAGGTCGTAATGTTTTGGAAGCTGTACGAGTAAGCGTAAACCCAAAAGTTATTGAAACACCGAATATTGCAGCTGTAAGTAAAGACGGTATCGAAGTTATTGTTAAAGCAAGAGTCACTGTAAGAGCAAATATCGAAAGACTTGTCGGTGGTGCCGGCGAAGAAACAATTATAGCAAGAGTCGGGGAAGGTATTGTTACCACTGTCGGTAGCAGTAATACACACAAAGAAGTTCTTGAAAATCCGGACAGCATTTCAACAACAGTTTTGGAAAAAGGACTTGACTCCGGAACTGCATTTGAAATTTTATCAATTGATATTGCCGATGTAGACGTCGGAAGAAATATCGGTGCACATCTTCAAACAGACCAAGCTGAAGCAGACATGAGAATTGCACAAGCAAGAGCTGAGGAAAGACGTGCAATGGCTGTTGCAAAAGAACAAGAAATGAAAGCGGAAGTTCAAGAAAAAAGAGCGCTCGTTGTCGAAGCGGAATCACAAGTTCCTTTGGCAATTGCAGAAGCATTGAAATCAGGCAACTTAGGCGTTATGGATTATTATAAATTGAATAATATAAAAGCGGACACGGATATGAGAAATTCTATAGGCGGAGTAAAATCTGATAAATGAGTTATTTCATAGCGATTGTCCTAATAATTTTAAAAATAGTAGATTCAATTTATGATAATAACAAGAAAACTATAGAGAAAAAAATACCAAAAAAAGATAGCACTGAAAATATAAAGAGTCGAATAGATAATATCAAAGACGAAGACATGAAGACAAGATTGACCAAGCTATTGAAAAATGCAGAGGCGGAATTTTCGGATGAATCTGAAAAGGAAAAGACTTTGAACAAAAAGCTCGAAGAAAAGCGTAAGAAAATCAGCCAGAAGAAAAACGAACCAATGATAAATGCGGATAAAAAAATTAAAAAATCGGCTATAGTTGATTCGAGAAGTATGGAAAACGCAATTCCGCATACAGATGACTCAGTGTACAGTCACATGATAAAAAACGAATGTGGAATCGAGCACGGACTTGGAAAATCCCTTTATGAAAAAGAAGAACATGAATCAAGATTTCTTGAAGATATAAATGAGGCGGACCTAAAAAAATATGTCGCAATGAAAGAGATATTGGACGAGCCGGTCTCAATGAAGTAAGGAGACTTAATGACTGAATTTGTAGTTAAAGATATGTTAACTGTAAAAAACATAGTTGGACAATTGGATCAAAATATAAATCTCATAATGGAAAAATTGGATGTAAAAATATCCATTTCCGATGATACATTTAAAATCGACGGAGAAAATTCCGAGATTGCAAAGAATGTACTCATGGTGCTTTCGAAAAAAAGCAAGAACGGAGATGTTGATCTAAATGATATCTCGTATATCATCGATCTTGCACGTGAACACAGGGAAAATGAGGTTTTAAATCTAAATGACAAACCTATTGCATTCACCGCAAACGGCAGAAGTCTATTCCCGAAAACAATTGGGCAAAAAAGATATATTGAATCGATCAATAATAATGACATTGTCTTTGGGACAGGCCCTGCCGGAACCGGAAAGACGTATCTTGCGATCGCACTTGCTTGCCAAGCGTTTAGAAACAAGCAATTTGAAAGAATTATACTCACCAGACCGGCAGTTGAAGCCGGAGAAAGTCTTGGATTTTTGCCGGGAGACTTAAAAGAAAAAGTCGACCCATATCTAAGGCCTGTTTATGATGCGCTTTTTGAAATAATAGGCGGAGAACAATACCAAAAATACATTGAAAAAGGTTTGATTGAAATTGCTCCGCTTGCATATATGAGAGGAAGAACTCTCGATAAAAGCTTTATAATATTGGACGAAGCTCAAAACACAACTCCTGAACAAATGAAAATGTTTTTGACAAGACTTGGTTATTCATCAAAGATGGTTATCACAGGCGACCTAACACAGACCGACTTGCCGAGAGGAAAGATGAGTGGACTGAAAAACGCAATAGGACTTTTGAGACACACAAAGGGAATCGGAATCGAAGAACTTCAAAAAGTTGACATTGTTAGACATCCGCTTGTTCGAAAAGTGATTGAAGTATATGAACAGGAAGCTTTGCGTTTGGAAAAAATAAGAGAAGAAAAAAAGAAAGAAAAAGAAAACAAAAATGAAGAATAATTTGGAGAGAAAAATAAGGGGAAACAAAACCTTTTATTTTGATAAATTTGAATTGAGCATATCAACCGGCACACAATTTTTGTGTGTCGATGATTTATATTGCCTAAAAAATATAATTGAGAAAACACTTAGAGTTGTCGATTTTAGATATTATACTCAAATATCACTGAGCATCGTGACGCCCGGAGAAATTCGAGATTTGAATAATAGATTCAGGGGAATCGATAGAGTGACGGACGTTTTAAGCTTTCCGCTGGATATGGAAACCGGAATTTTGGGAGATGTTGTAATCTGTAAAAAAGTTTGCACCAAGCAAGCGAAACTCTATGGAAATTCATTTCAAAGAGAACTTATGTATCTTACATGTCATAGCATTTTGCACCTTATGGGATATGACCATATGAATAAAAGAGATAAGAGAATTATGCGAGATTTAGAGAAAAAAGTTATGAGAGATATATAAGAATTCTTTCGCGGTTTTAATATTCAATCTAGAAACAAGCCAAGCACATGTAAGGCTTGTTTTTATTTTAAAATTTTTCAATAAAGTAAAACTATAAGTATTATATTTATAATTCATTAAAAGAATTAAACACTTGTCAATATGGGTATAATAGAACTGTGTAGATAATTATTTTATTTTCATTTTGAGATTTTGCTTTATGATAACTTATTGGATTGGCGGATGATTTTTTATGAAAAAGAGAAGTTTTTTAAAAAGTTTTAATAATGCTGCAAATGGTTTAGTTCACAGTTTTAAAAGTGAGAAAAATATGAGAATTCATTTTGCAGTTGCAGGCGTTGTGATGATTTTTGCACTCGTTTTCGAGTTTTCGAAGCTGGAGTTTATTGCTCTTACAGGTGCAATTGTTCTTGTGCTTTTTGCTGAATTAATAAATACGGCGCTTGAGTATGCGGTTGATGCTTCGGTTGGTGAATTTCATCCGCTTATTCGAATTTGCAAAGATATTTCCGCAGGGGCGGTACTTTTGACCGCTTTTTATGCAGCGTTTGTCGGGTATTTGCTTTTTTATGATAGACTCGTGCCGCTTGGCAATAATGTTTTGGGTGCGATTCATCAAAGCCCGATTCATTTGACATTTATTGCGTTTTCCCTTACAGTAATGCTCGTGATTGCGCTAAAAAGCAAGTACTCAAAGAGCAGAGGAAGTTATTTTCAAGGCGGAACAGTGAGCGGACACGCTGCAGTTTCATTTCTTTTAGCGACGATTGTTTCTTTCAACTCGGACAGTCTTCTTGTAATTTCACTCGCTTATATTCTTGCGATATTGGTCGCGGAAAGTCGTGTCGAAGGAAAAATACATAAACCTATGGATGTTTTTTATGGAGGCTTATTGGGTATAATTATAGGAATAATTATTTTTAGGTTGTTTGGATAAGTATGAAGTTGGATTATGATAAATTAGATGACAATATGAAAAAGCTTGTGAACGCGGCAATCGACGCAAAAAAGAATTCTTATGCGCCGATTTCAGGATTTAATGTCGGTGCTGCAATTTTAGCAGACACAGGTGAAATTTTTTCGGGAGTTAATGTAGAAATTACAAGTTTTTCTCCCACTATTTGCGCTGAGAGAAATGCGATTTTCAGCATGTTTACAACAGGCGAGAGGAATTATAGTGCAATCGCTGTTTGCGGTTCGAGTCCGGATACGTTTCCGTGTGGTGTTTGCAGACAGGTGATATATGAAACGTCGCCGGAGTGCGAGGTTTTAATAGTTAACAGTTTATCGGATATAGAATCATACAGGATTCGAGATTTATTGCCACACGGATTTAGATTGGAGGAATAATGAGAAGCGGTTTTGTTAATTTGATTGGAAGGCCAAATGTAGGAAAGTCTTCTATTTTAAATCATTTAATTGGGGTAAAGCTTTCGATTGTTACGGATAGGCCACAGACCACAAGAAAAAGTATGAAGTTCATTTATACAGATGAAAGGGCCCAAATCATTTTCTTTGACAATCCGGGATTTCAAGACCCTAAAAACAAGTTGGGTCAAGAGATGCAAAATATTATTTATAACAATATGAAAGATGCAGATCTCGACATTTATGTTATGGACAATTCATTGGAAAATGGAAGGCTCGACAATAAGGTCTTGGATTTGGCACGCGAAGACAAAAATAAAAAGATTGTTATAATAAATAAGTGCGACCTTTTAAAAGATGATGAGCTCGAAATGCTCATTCAAAAATATAAGGATTTGGATTTATTTATAGATGTTTATCCGGTTTCTGCTGTTACGGGTTATGGTTTTGATGAGCTTCTTGACGGTATTTATGATTTGCTACCTGAAGGTCCGATGTATTATGACGAAGAGATGATTACAGATACTATGACAAGGGAAATTATGGAAGAAATTTTGAGAGAAAAGTTTTTGATTTTTCTGGATGAAGAAATTCCACACGGCATTAATATAGAAACAGAAGAATATATTGAAGACGAGGACTCCATAAGTATAAGGCATATTGTTTATATTGAACGCGAAAACCATAAGGCGATCGTTATTGGAAAAAACGGCAATATGATAAACAAGATTATAAATGCAGCAAGAAAAGATATGCAGGAGTTTACAAACAAAAAAGTTCGTCTTAAAATTGATATTAAAGTTAGAAAAAATTGGAGAAAGAACAGCGGCATAGTTAAGAGTTGGATTAAATGAGGACGGAAGCTATTGTTTTAAGAAATATCAGATGGCAGGATACTAGTATTATAACTCATGCACTCACCGATGATTATGGAAGAATCAGTATTATGACAAAGGGTGCATTCAAGCGAAAAGAAAATGTCATGCCATATTTCGATTTATTTTCAATTACAAATTTCGACCTTTATAAAGGGAACAATATGTTTTATTTTAATTTTGCCGATAGTGCGAAAGTTTCAGGGGATTTATACAAGGAGCCGATTTCGTTTAGGGTTTGCTCGATTTTAAGCGAGATTATTATTAAGACTATGCTTGACAATTACAGTGTTCCGAATGTTTATCCGCTTACGAAAAGATTCTTGGAGCTTTTATCGGAGGCAGAAAACAAATTGCTCTTTTTTTCGGCTTGGCTTATAAAATATATTTCATTTATGGGATATAGACCGATTATTAGCGACAACAAGGATGAACTTGTTATTTGCGAAGACGGCATTGTTGTTGCCGAACCGGCTTCGATGGTAGGCCATTACAGACGGGTGAGTTTTGAAGAGTCGAATCTTATTAAAAAATTACTTTTTTCCGAGATGTCTGAGATTATGAGGTTCGACGTTGGAAATGAATCGAGTATGAAGATTTTAGATTTAATTATTTTTTATTTTAAATTATCTTTTAGTATAAATAAATTAAATTCGTATGAGGAGCTAAAAAAATTTTTAAATGGTGTTATATGATGAAATTAGTAGATGAGTTAAACAATTATTATAGGCAGTTCGGATTGAGAGAGATCAGAGAGGACTACATTGAGCTTAATGAAGATGTTTTAAGTTATAGTGAGCTGTTTTTTCACTTGGACAATCCGAATTCTATTTCGGGTGCGAATGTAAGAATTTTGAATGTTGGAGATATGTCTTTTTCTATTCAAGGCACAAAGCGCTCGGTCAGCTCTATTTATAGAGTTGTTGACCAAAGAAAATACACAGTAAATTTCAAGGATGTGTTTCTATCGATAGAGCACATATTTGGAAATATGGATGATTATCTTTTTACTTTTAACTCGGGGGAATACCACGAATCTTCTCTGGGAGCAACCATTTCATATTCTAATATTTATGCAAACGGATTTTTGATTATTAAGTGTAAATATTTTCAGTCTATTAATGATGAACATTTGGATAGTGTTCCTTTGATAATCGAGTACAATTTGGATAATCTTTCGTATATTTTTGGAGACGAGGAGTCGATTGATTTTTCTGTTGAACATTTGAGGGACAATGAATTTTCAAGTTATATTTTTGAAGAGATGGACTATGAAAATGAAAATATTTTATTTGACAGTCATATTTCTGAAAGTGAAGTACATTTGAGAGAAAAGAGATTTGTTCTTGCATATATCGCACTTATAAAATCATATAAGGATGTTGAAATTATAAAGGGTAAGACGGGTATATTCTCTGAAAAATATATCGACAATATGAAAAGAATAAGAGAAATATATTTTGAAATAAAAAATGAATATTTGAATCAAAAAGCAATTGTTGAGTCTGACGTTTCAAAGGAGGAAGAGTATGAGTAAGTTTTTAATGGAAGTTATAACTAATCCGATGGACGTCGTTATATTTCAAGATATCGAGGAAGATATAAGAGAATATTTGAAATCCAGCGATTTTGAATCGTTTTTCAAAACTGAAAATTTGAATATTTTTGTGAGTCAGACAAGAATCGTAATTTGGGCGGATTTATTCGGGGACGATTTGAAAGATAAACTTTCGGAGCTTTTACCATCTATTCTTAGAGGGGTTGAAAGTCCGAATCAAATGAGGTGGGACACAGGTTCTATAACTTTTTTCAGCCCGATAATAAATATTTTAGCTTTGCTGGACGATGAGTTAATAGATGTTCAAATTGAAGATGTCCGCTCAAAAAAAGTTTCACTCGTTAACCTGTGCGATGAAATCGAGATAGATAGTGTTGATGACTATTTTGAAAAACTTGATAAATATGTCGGTTTTAATGAAGTTGACAGAGTGAATAAAATCAGGAATCAGGTTTCAAAAATAGCGGCAAGCCTTGGAAAGAAATTTACTGCAAACAGGGATAAACTAATTAAAATTGCAAAGATAATTGAAAATCCACAATTTTTGAGCGCGAATTTTGATGAAAAATATTACGATTTACCGGAAGAATTTGTTTTTAATATAATAAACAAATATGATGCTTGCATTCCACTCGCATTTGAGGATGGTAAAATTTCGAATTCGTACATTATAGCTTACAATAAAAACAAAAAATCAGAGAAAATAAAATCGATGTATGAAAATTCTCTCGATTATGATTTGGGACTTATTGAAGAAGTATTCGAAAAAGACAGTGCTTTAGAACTAAAAGAATATGTTCCGAGACTAAATTGGATTTCAAAGTATGATCAACTTGGAAATCTATATGATAAAACGACTCGAGTTAAGATGTTTGTCGAAAAGGTTGCCGACAATCTTTCTCTTGCGAAAGAAATGGAAGAAAATCTATATTTAGCTGCTGATTTAATGAAGGCAGACCTTGCAACGAGAACGGTAAAAAAATATCCACAATTAAAAGGTATAGTTGCAAAGACAATGCTTGAAAAAGAGGAGTATGATAGCGTTATAGGAGAGGCTATATTGGAGCAGTATCTACCGGGCTCTATGAACAAAATGCCTGAATCTTCAATAGGTTATATTTTGGCAATTGTAGATAGATACGATGATATTGTAGGTTTGATTATTTCCGATGATTATAATATAAGGCTTGTAAAAAACAAGATTGACGAGATTTTAAATCTCATTATAAATTCCAAACTCGAAATAAGTGTCGCAACTCTTACTAAAATTGCACTTTATGTTTATACAGAAGAAAGCATAGGTGCATTTGATTACAATAAGGTTGAAAGTATTTTAGAAGACCTATTTCTTCAAAGATACAAAAATATTTTAAGAAATCTTGGGGTCAAAGCAGAATTTGTATCGGATGACATTTTGTCATGCGATGAATATTTCGGAAATTTGACTGAAAAACTTATTGAAATTTCGGAAACGGCGGATGAAGAAGAGACAAGTCTTTTAAAGAATCTTTTCAGAATCAGAAATTTGGTTATGACAAGCGAGTCGATGGACTATGAGAGCTCGGAGGAAGAAAGAAGAGTCGGCGAACTCGTTAGTGGTGATGTTACTAATGACATAGATGGCGATTTTATTTCTTTCTTAAAAAACAATAAAGAAGTGCTGCAGGATTTATTTGATTTTTATGACAATGGAGGTTATGTGACTGATTATTCCAAGAAGTTGCAAACGGAATTAAAGAACAGGTGGTTTTAGAATATGTATGATATAACTATTTTTGTTTTAAGCGACTCTATAGGCGAGACAGGAAGCAAGATTGCAAGAGCTTCCGTTGCCCAATTTCCAAACTGTAATTATGAGATTAAAAGATATCCTTATATTTTAGACAAGGCTCATATTTTGTCTGTGATTGAAGAAGCAAAAAATCTGCCGGCGGTTATTATTTATAGTACTGTTGACGAAGAACACGCTGACTATTTGGAGAAAACTGCAATAGAATACGGAATTCCTACCGTGAACATTATGAAAGAACCGCTCGATGCAATTTCCAATATTTTGCACCAAACACCAATAAGAGAGTCAGGCATTCTTAGAAAAATGGACGAAACTTATTTCCAAACGGTTGATGCGATAGAATTTGCTGTAAAATATGACGATGGAAAAGACCCTAGAGGTATTAGAAAAGCTGACATTTGTCTGATTGGGATTTCCCGCACTTCAAAAACGCCTCTAAGCATGTATCTTGCCAACAAAGGATATATGGTTGCAAATGTTCCGCTTGTTCCTGAAGTACCGATTTCAGATGAACTCTTCGTGAAAGATCCGAAGCGAATTTTCGGACTTACAACAAGCGCTGAGATAATGATGAATATAAGGGAGGAAAGACTAAAAGCTCTTGGTATGCCGAGTGTTGGAATGTATTCAGAATTCGATAGAATAAAAGCAGAGATAGATTATGCAAACAACATTATGGAAAAGATTGGGTGTACTGTTATTGATGTTTCAAACAGAGCAATCGAAGAAACGGCGGCTGTAATTATTGAGATTATGGAAAAGAGGTTTGGAAGAATATGATAAGGGAGATTTTGGAAAAAAGGGAACATGAATATCTAAGAGATGTTGCAACTTTTTCTGATTCTTCCAAGGGTAGAGAAAGACCTGAAATCAAATCAGATGTAAGACTTGAGTTCCAAAGGGACAGAGATAGAATTATTCACACCAAGAGTTTCAGAAGGCTAAAACACAAGACTCAGGTTTATATCGCACCTCTTGGGGACCACTATAGAACGAGACTTACTCATACTTTAGAGGTATCTCAAATTGCGAGAACTATTGCAAGGGCTCTGTTTTTGAACGAAGATCTTGTTGAAGCAATTTCAATGGGTCATGACATCGGTCATACGCCTTTCGGGCATGCAGGTGAAAAGGTTTTGAACAAGCTTTCCGACACCGGTTTTAAACACAATGAACAGTCTCTTAGAGTTGTGGATTTTTTGGAATCTCATAAAGGAAACAGAGGATTAAATTTAACCTATGAAGTCCGAAACGGAATAAAAAATCACAGCGGCTCAGATGAGGCGGAAACACTTGAAGGAAAGATTGTAAAATTTGCAGATAGAATTGCTTATATAAATCATGATATAGATGACGCGATTCGTGCGGGGGTTCTTTCAAATGACGATATCCCTAAAGAGATAGTTAAGGTTTTAGGAAATACAGCCGGCGACAGGATTGACAAGATGGTAAATGATGTTATAATAAATTCTACTGACAAAAATAAAATTATGATGAGTGATGAAATCAGCTCAGCGATGAATGAACTACGGACATTTATGTTTTCAAATGTTTATCTTGATGAAAGAAGCAAAGTTCAAGGCGAGAGAATTGAAATTATGCTGTCGCTTCTTTTTGAGTATTATATGAAAAATTCGAACGTTATCAGTGAGCACATAAAAATATATGATGAAAAAGAGTCTTTAAACAGAATGGTTATAGACTATATTGCGGGCATGACCGACCAGTTCGCAATAGAGAAATTTGAAGAACTGTTTTTGCCGACGGGTATTAGAAGGGTGTAGATATGTTTATAAGTGATACTAAAATTGAAGAAATCAAGGACGCAGTCGATATTGTTGATTTGATCGGCAGTTATGTGTCACTAGTAAAAAGGGGTAGAAATTATGTTGGACTTTGTCCTTTTCATAATGAAAAAACGCCGAGTTTCAGTGTAAATCCCGATGGACATTATTTTAAATGTTTTGGATGTGGCAAAAGTGGAGATGCAATTACATTTTTACAGGAGTATGAAGGGCTTGATTTCAACGAGGCGATAAAAGAACTTGCGGAAAAAGCGCACATTGATTTAGGAGAAGCTGAATTTCAAAAAAAACAAGCTGATTATTCGGTTTACTATGATATAAATAGAGAAGCTGCACTTTATTTTATGGACAATATCAAATTGGATGAAGCTGCAATTTCTTATTTAAAAAACAGAAATATTAATGTTAATTCCGTACTTGAATTTGGAATAGGATTCGCACTCGATTCATGGGACGGTCTTCTAAATCATCTGACACAAAAAGGATTTAGTATAAAAGATATAGAGGCAGCCAATTTGATTCAAAAGAGCGAAAAAAGAGGAACATATTATGACTTGTTTAGAAAGAGGCTGATATTTCCTATTTTAGATTTAAAATCAAGAGTTGTAGGATTTTCCGGAAGAATTGTCGGAGATGGAGAGCCGAAGTATTACAATTCAAGAGATAGTGTTATTTTCAAAAAAGGCAATTTACTATTTGGGCTGAATTTGGTTCAAAAAAAGAGCGACAGAAGCAGAATTATGCTTGTTGAGGGCAATATAGATGTTGTAAAATTGCACCAGATGGGTATAAATTACGTAGTAGCAGCACTTGGAACTGCTTTCACAGACAGACAGGCGACGCTTTTAAAAAGGTATGGTAAGGAAGTATATCTTTGTCTTGACGGCGATTTTGCAGGACAAAAAGCGACGGTGAGAGATATTGAGATTCTTAGAAATATCGGGGTAGTTCCTAAAATTGTTGTAATACCTGATAATATGGACCCTGATGAATATGTTGACAAGTTTGGAAAAGATAAGTTTGATGCACTGCTTCAAGATGCCGTTTCTGCTTTTGATTTTACGGTTTCGTTTTACAAACACGACCTCGATATAAATCGAAGGGATGATTTTATAGAATTTATAAGAAGAGTTTCAGGGCTTATAAAAACTATTCCGTCGAAAGTAGAACAGTCAATTTATGTCGAAGATATTTCGAAAAAATATAATATAGACAAGAATCTACTTATGGAAGAGCTCTCAAAAAACAATGAAGTTTTTGTTGCAAATGCTTATGATGTAAAATCATATACAATTCCAAAAGCTTCGAATAAGTTTATTAAAATACTTGTAAGCTATATTATTACTGACAAAGTTTTTGCGGTGGAAGCTGAAAAACTTAATGTTTTAGATTATATAAATAATCAAAGTTATGCGGATTTGATTGAAAGAATTTTTAAGGAATACGAGAAAAAAGAAAAGATAGATGTTGATGAGTTTACAAAAAGCCTTATTAACGAAAATGAATTGGGTGAGAATTTAGTGAAATCCATGTTATCTCATGTTGAGATTAAGGAGCCTACAATAAATTATTTTAACGATGTCGTTGATGGAATTAAAAGAGAGTATATATCTGATAAAAAAGATGTGCTAAATAAAAAAATTGAAAGTGCCACAAATGACAAAGATTTTGATTTGGTTGTAGAGCTTCTTAAGGAATTGGATTCTCTTTCAGAAATGGATGGTGATTAAAAATGGTTGACGAGCTTAATTTGCAAAAAGCTATGTCCGATGCTTTAGAATTTTTAATTTCAGGTGGAATTAAAACGGGTTATGTTACCTATAAGGATATTTTGGACAGTCTTTCTAAATTTCAGCTTGAGGTTGAAAAGATAGAACAAATTTATGATAAAATTGAAGAACTTAATATTGAAATCACTGACAGAGAGTCCGTTCTTCCGAAGGACGAGGAAATTATTGAAGTAGAAGAAATAGATGATGATGACGATTTGTCGGATGATAAAGATGACGATGATGACGACAATAAGATGGAAATAAAAGTGCCTAAGGGGATTAAAGTTGACGACCCTGTTAGAATGTACTTAAAAGAAATTGGGAATATTCCACTTTTAACACAAGAGGAAGAAATCGAAATAGCAAAGAGGATAGAAGCAGGCTCAGAGGAAGCAAAGGCTGAACTTGCGGAGGCCAACCTTCGTCTTGTTGTCAGTATTGCAAAGAGATATATGGGAAGAGGTATGCCGTTTTTGGATTTGATTCAAGAGGGAAATCTCGGTTTAATGAAAGCGGTTGAAAAATTTGAATACAAAAAAGGATTTAAATTTTCAACTTATGCGACATGGTGGATAAGGCAAGCCATAACAAGGGCAATTGCAGATCAAGCAAGGACTATAAGAATTCCGGTTCATATGGTTGAAACTATTAACAAGTTATTAAGAGTTCAAAGACAACTATTGCAGGAACTGGGAAGAGAGCCGACGCCTGAAGAAATGGCGGTTGAACTTGAAATGGATGTTGAAAGGGTGAGAGAAATTCAAAAGATTTCTCAAGAGCCTGTAAGTTTGGAAACGCCTATAGGCGAAGAAGAAGACAGCCACTTGGGAGACTTTATCCCGGATGACGACATTCCAAGCCCACAGGATGCAGCGACTACAACTATGTTAAGAGATCAATTGTTCCAAACACTCGACTTGTTGTCCGAACGTGAGGAAAAAGTTATCAGGTTAAGATTTGGTCTTGATGACGGAAAAGTCAGGACTTTGGAAGAAGTTGGAAAAGTTTTTGATGTTACGAGAGAAAGAATAAGACAAATTGAAGCAAAAGCTCTAAGAAAGCTTCGCCATCCAAAAAGATCCGACAAGCTGAAGGACTTTCTTGATTAATGGATAGACTTGAGACAATTGTTCATTTGGCAAGAAATTCAGAATCAGTAGCGGACATTGGCTGTGACCATGGTCAAGTTGGTGTGGAACTTTTAAAATCGACATCTGTAAAGCATATTATATCCACTGATATTTCTGAAAAGTGTTTGAAAAAAAGTGAGTTTTTATTTACGAGCGCCGGATTTAAATCCGAATATGACGGCAGAGTAGGTGACGGACTTAAAACTCTGGAAAATGGAGAAGTTGACACTATTATTATTGCCGGGATGGGGGGCGATTTAATTAAGGAAATTGTGACCTATGATAGGGCTAAGACTTTATCCTTTAAAAATTTTATAATCCAGCCTATGACAAATCCGGATGTTGTCAGAAGAACTTTTTATGAACTCGGATTTGGCATAGAAAAGGATTTAATAATAATCGAAGGAAATAAATATTATTTTTTGATGAAATTTAGCAGTTCAAATGATAGGAAACTTGAAGAAGATTGGTTTTATACAAGTTCGCTTTTAAGAGATTCCATTGAAACATATAAAGAGTATTTGAAATTTAATTTGAACAAAAATAACGCAATCATAGCTGAAATAAAACAAAACTCTAGTGAAAAATCTGATTCGAGAATTAATGAACTTATAAAAAACAATGAAAAACTTCTTGACATATTGGAGGAAAATATTGAAAATAAGTGATTTGATGAAAAAACTCGAAGAATTTTATCCCATAAGCACTCAGATGTCGTGGGACAACAGTGGACTGCAAATTGGAGATTTAAATTCGGAAGTAAAAAAAGTGCATATATGTTTGGATATCGAGGAATTCCAAATTGATAAAGCTATTGAAAATGGATGTGACACAATAATTACACACCATCCGGTTTTTATGGGTGGAATTAAATCGATAGAAAAGAGTAACTTTTTTTACAAAATTATAAAAAAGGCACTTGATTCAAACATTACAATTCTTTCATATCACACTCCTTTCGATGTCTCGGAATCGGGAATGAAGAATTTTTTCATGAGCGATTATACAATAGGCAAGAAAAAAATTTTGGCAGTGGAAGAAGGTCAAAACTTCGGAATAGTTTTCGATGTTAAAGATATAAAAGTAAAAGAAATAATCGAAATTTTATCGAAGAATTTTTCAAAATATGGTTACGACAAACCGAAGGAATATATGACTCTTTATGGCGAAGAGGAAGACAATATTAAAAGAATCGGATATCTTGGCGGAAGCGGTGCAAGTTTTATAGACGATGCAATTTTAAATGGCGTAGATTTATATTTAACAGGAGATATCAAATATCACGATGCACAACACGCCTATAGAAACGGTTTAAGTATATTGGATTTAACTCACGGTATTAGTGAAATTCATTTTGTAGACATTATGGCAAATGTAATAAGCAATATGGGTCTACAAGTTTCGAAGGATTATTTTACATTTGACAAACTAAATATTGATTTATAAATTAAAAGCTGTTATAATTAGGATGTAAATCAGACAGTCGCATTTTTAATGAGGAAAGTCCGTGCTCCATAGAGCAGAATGCTGGATAACATCCAGTGGAGGCGACTCTAAGGCTAGTGCAACAGAAAGAAACCGCCTTTTATGGTAAGGGTGGAAAGGCGAGGTAAGAGCTCACCAGTGCTTAGGAGACTAAGTAGCTATGTAAACCCCATTCGGAGCAAGACCAAAGTGAGGAAAAGGGACGCTGCTCGTGTCCTCTCAAGAAGGTAGGTCGCTAGATATTCTTGGCAACAGGAATACAAGACAGATGACTGTTTAATACAGAACACGGCTTATAGATTTACTAAGAACCACCGAAAGGTGGTTTTTATTTTGCAATAAATAAAATAAAAGCACGAAAACAAGTAAAAGACTTGAAGTTTTGGGCATAAAAAGTGTATAATAATACTATATGTAAGGAGTTAAAATGAAATTCAAAATAAAAAAATTGCTAAGCAGTCCGCCAAAAACTTTGGCGCTTGGATTTTTAACGTTAATATTAATTGGTACAATACTTCTTTCATTACCGATATCTTTGAGGGAAGATTCGCCAAATGTTGTATTGGATGCTTTTTTCACAAGCACATCGGCAGTTTGCGTAACAGGACTTATTGTACAAAATACGGCATCGCATTGGACCCCGTTTGGTAAAGCTGTAATACTCATGCTTATACAAGTCGGGGGTATAGGATTTATGACAGTTGCAACTTCTTTTTTCATCTTCTCCGGTAAAAGAGTTTCTTTAAGAGAAAGGCTTATAATAAAAGAGCAGTTCAACTCAAATCAACGAAGCGGGATAGTTAGACTTTCAAACAGAGTTATAAAATATACGGTAATTATAGAAGTTGCTGGAGCACTTTTACTTGCAACATATTTTGTTCCGAAGTTTGGACTTAGAAATGGAATAATATATTCTATTTTTCATTCCGTATCTGCGTTTTGCAATGCCGGTTTCGATATTTTAGGAAATTCATTGATTGGATACAACGAAGTGCCAATAGTTATTTACACATTGTCATTTCTTGTAATTCTCGGTGGATTAGGCTTTTCGGTTTTAAGAGATGTCTACGAAATAAGAAGTTTTAAAAAGTTTTCGCTTCATACAAAACTCGTTTTGCAATCCACAGGCATTTTGCTGTTTATTGGCTTTGTGTTATTCATATTACTTGAATTCAATAACGGAGCGACTATAAAAAACATGAGTTGGTTCGGAAAGATTAATGCATCATGGTTTCAGGCTGTTGTTCCAAGAACCGCAGGTTTTCAATCAGTGAATTACTCGCTTGTAAAAGATTCCACTCTTTTAGTGACGACGATTCTGATGTTTATCGGAGCTAGCCCGGGAGGAACCGGCGGCGGCGTAAAGACAACGACAATAGCAGTCATCGTGGCTGCGGTTATAAGTGTTGTTAAAGGTAGCGACGACACGGAAATGTTTAACAGACGAGTAGAGAATAAGATTATAAAAAAAGCACTTGCTATTTTTACAGTAGCACTTCTTTTAGTTTTGATTGCATCGTTTACAATAACTGTTTTGCAACCGAATATAAGATTTATTGATGTGCTGTTTGAAGTTACAAGCGCATTTGGAACGGTTGGCTTGGGAGTCGGCGTTTCGGATCATTTGCATGTTGTGGGCAAATTGATTATATGTTTTATGATGTATGTTGGTAGATTAGGACCGCTTACACTTTTATATACTATAAATATTAAACAAAAACATAGGTCAATAAGACTTGCTCAAGATGATGTAATTGTAGGTTAGGAGGGTTTATGAGCTCATTTTGTGTTATAGGATTAGGTAGATTTGGTTTAAATGTTTCAAGAGAACTTATTCAAATGGGACATGAGGTAATGGTTATAGATAAAAGTAAGCAGGCCCTTTTACAGATTAGCGACATTGCGACATATGCAATTGAAGCAGATGTTCTTACGGAAGGTTCACTCAATGAAGTTGGAATCGGAAATTTTGACTGCGTTATTATTGCTACAGCTGTTGAACCTCAAGCGGCAATTATGTCTACAATGATTGCCAAGGAAGCAGGGGTGCCGCTTGTTATAGCAAAAGCTTCGAGTGATCTTCACGCAAGGGTTTTAAAAAGAGTTGGTGCGGATAGGATTATTTTCCCTGAAAAGGAAACTGCGATAAGACTTGCCCATCTTTTGGATAACAGAGGCATAGTCGACTTTATACCTCTCGGCAATGATATTACCATAGTTGAAATGGTGCCACTTTCTGCATGGGTAGACAAAAAACTTAAAGAATTGGATTTAAGACAAAAATATCACATTTCAATTGTGGCGATAAAAAAGGGAAGCGAAGTAAATGCTGTTCCACATGCGGACAGTAAAATTTCAGCAGGCGATACGCTGATTGTAATCGGGAAATCGTCTGATATAGAAAATATAAAATGATTACATCAAAGCAAAACAAACAACTAAAAGAACTTAATAAAATCATAGAACAAAAATATTCAGACGAATCGTTATATGCGCTTGAAGGATTTACAATTTTCGAAGAAGCAATTCGAGAAAAAGTTGATATCAAGGATGTTTATTTGGCAGAGAGCGCGGAAGCTGAGTTTAAAGATAAATATGATTACAGATATACAGTTGTAAAAGATGAGGTCTTGCGTTCGTTTTCAAAGACAAGGACGGGTAAGGATATTATATTTGTTGCAAAGAAACCGAAAGCTTTAAATATTGACGATATTGACGATAATTTGGTATTGTTGCTTGATTTTTTACAAGATCCCGGAAATATGGGAACAATAATTCGCACGGCAGATGCGTTTGGAATAAAGAATATTCTTACAATAAACAATTGTGTAAATGTTTACAACGAGAAAGTTTTAAGGTCCACGATGGGCTCTATATTCAGAGTAAATGTGAGTTCAATCGATATTGAGGATTTAAGAAGTTTATTAAAAAAGGGATACAAGCTGATTTCCACATCACCTAAGGGTGAAAAAATTGAAAAGTGTAAGTTTAAAACAATTTTAGCATTTGGGAATGAAGCAAACGGAGTTAGTGAAGAAGTTTTTAGAGAAAGTTTTAAAAGAGTTAAAATTCCGATGAAAGGAAAGACGGAAAGTTTAAATGTTGCAATTGCAGCCGGAATTTCAATTTATATAATGACGGAGGAATAGAAATGTTAGAAGAATTAGAAAAGTTAAAGTCTGATCTTTCAAAAGAAATTGATATGGTTTCAAGTCTTGAGGTTTTGGAAGAACTAAGGGTAAAGTATCTTGGGAAAAAAGGATATCTTACAGCTATACTTAAAAATATGGGAAGCCTCAGTGCTGAAGAACGTCCTAAGATGGGAAAACTTGCAAATGAAATTAGAGATAATTTGAATGAGACGATTAATTCATTCGGAGAAAAACTAAAACAAGAAGCAATCGAAAAAAAGATTAAAAGCGAGTATTTGGATATTACAGTTCCTATGAAAGATGTTGAAGTTGGTCATCTCCATCCATTAAAAGAAACTATAAATCAGCTTGAAGATCTTTTCTTATCAATGGGATTTAAGGTTTTGGATGGACCGGAAATTGAAACTGTAGAAAACAATTTTAATTTGTTAAATACTCCGGCTGATCACCCTTCGAGAGATATGACGGACACATTCTATTTTGACCCTGAACATCTTTTGAGATCACAAACTTCTCCTGTTCAAATAAGAGCGATGAAAAAATACGGAGCACCGATAAAGATGATTTCTGCAGGAAGAACTTTTAGAAATGACGAAGTTGACGATACACATAGCCCGATGTTCCACCAAATTGAAGGACTTGTAGTTGACAAAGATATAAGTATTGCAAATTTAAAAAGCACAATAGATACTGTTTTAATTGCACTTTTCGGAGAAAAGCTTGACACCAGATACAGACCTCACTATTTCCCATTTACTGAACCAAGTTTGGAAGTTGACGTTACATGTACAAAATGTCACGGAGTAGGCTGTGAAGCTTGTAACCACACAGGTTGGAGTATGGAACTTTTGGGATGCGGAATGGTACATCCAAATGTTTTAAGAAATTGCGGAATAGACCCTGAAGTTTATCAAGGTTTTGCTTTCGGAATGGGAATAGATAGACTTACCATGGTAAAACATGGGGTAAATAATCTGCGCTTACTTTTTGACAATGACAAAAAGTTTTTGGAACAATTCTAGGAGAAAGTTATGTTACTATCGTTAAATTGGCTAAAAGATTATATAAAAGTAGATGAAAATCCCACAAAAATTGCAGCAATGCTTTCTGAAACCGGAACTCACGCGGAAAGTGTAATTGAGTTTAAAGGTCGCGTCACAGGAGTCAAGACTGCAAAAATATTGAAAATTAATAAGCATGAAAATGCAGACAAACTTGTGATATGTGATGTAGACTTCGGAGATAAGAAAGATATCATTGTTACAGCAGCTAAGAATATGAAGGAAGGCGACATCGTTGGAGTCGCAACTCCGGGCTCTGTTTTAGCTGACGGAACAAAAATCGAACCTCACGATTTTAGGGGCGTTATTAGTAACGGCATGTTTGTTTCATACGAAGAAATCGGATTTCCAAAGGATTTTATCTCGAAAGAAGATCAACAAGGTATTTTGATTTTACCGGAGGATACAAAACTTGGAATCGATTTGACCGATGCGATAAATCTTGACGGTATAATTGAATTTGAAATAACTCCGAACAGACCGGACTGTTTGAGTGTTTTCGGATTAGCGCTTGAAGGGGCAGCTACATTTGATTCTGATTATAAAGAAATGGAACTTTTCAAGGGTGATTTACCTAAATCAGAAATCGACGCATCAGTTGAAACTGACAAAGTCGGTGCATATGAATTGGCTGTCGTTAAAAATGTTGAAATTAAGGAAAGTCCTGTTTGGATGAGAACAAGACTTATGGAATCCGGCATAAGACCTATTAATAATATCATTGATATTACTAACTATGTTATGATTGAAACCGGGATTCCTATGCATGCATTTGATTTGGACAAGCTAAATGAAAAAAATATAAAAGTTAGAGAAGCAAAAGACGGCGAAAGTATAGTTCTTTTGGATGGAAAAGAAGTAAAGACTGAAGAAGGCGATATCGTTATTACATCCAAAGATGAGCCTGTTGCATTAGCCGGAATTATGGGGCTTGATAATTCCAAGGTTACATCCGAGACAAAAAATATAGTTTTGGAAGGGGCAAACTTTGACCACGTTCAAATAAGAAAAACCGGCAAACGTCTTGATATAAATAGCGAAGCAAGGACAAGATTCCAAAAGAAACTCGACCCGACGATGGCAAGAACAGCAATTTTAAGGGCATTATATCTTTTAAATACTTTAGGCTTTGAAGAATTTGAATTTTCAGAAGTTGTTAAAGGCGAAAGTGAAGAAAAGATTATAAAGACAAGACCTGGAAGGGTTAACAGTCTCATTGGAAAAGAAATAGATGTTGACTTTGCAATAAGAAAATTGAATTTATTGAAAGTTAACTCAAAATTCGAGGACGGACTTATTGTTTCTGAAATTCCGGGTTTTAGACCGGACTTAAATATAGAAGCCGACATAATCGAAGAAATTGGAAGGCTTTACTGTTATAAAAATGTAGAATCTGTTCCTATAAAAACAGAACTGACCGTCGGATATGAATCGGAATTAAAGTCATTTACAAACAAAATAAGAAAACAATTGAAATACAGTTCATATTTTGAAACATTGACTTATTCATTCATTGGACCAAAGCTCTTATCTAAAATCGACTACAAGGACGAAGATTCCTTTATAAAGATTTTAAATCCGCTAGGGGAAGAATTCTCGGTTATGAGACCGACAATGAATGCTCATTTCCTCGAAGTGGCTGAAAAGAATTTCAAGAGGTCAAACGGAGCTTTAAAGATTTTTGAAGTCGGTCATGTTTTCAAAAAAGGTGAAAACGGGGAATATGATCAGTTGACGAACTTGAACATCTTGCATATGGGATTTGGAGATTTCTACGATTTAAGAAATACAGTTGTCCAAGTTTTACATCTTTGTGGAATTTCAGATTATAAATTTGTGAGAAGCACTAATGAATTCTACCATCCGGGAAGAAGTGCGGAAGTATTTATTGGAGAAGAGTCGAGTGGTGATTTTGGACAAGTACATCCAAACATTTCTGCAAACTTTGACCTCAAAGAGGTATATATGGCGGAACTGTCTGTTGATAAATTACTCAAATATGTAAAGAAATCATTTATATACGCACCTAAGAGCAAATTCCAAGAAGTAAGAAAAGAAATTTCTTTTGTTGTTGAAGACAAGGTATTGTATGGAGACATAAAGGAAACGATTTTAAATTTAAATTCCCCTATTTTAAGAAGTGTTTATTACTACGACGTATATAAAGATGAACTCTTGAGAAACAAAAAATCGATAACCATTGGACTTGTAATAGGCGCTGAAGACAGAACTCTAAAAGACAATGAAATAAAATCTTTGATGGAAGACGCCATAGAAGCTGTTAAAAAAGAATTTGGAGCCGAATTAAGGTAAGGTGATAGTTTGAAAAAGACGAAGGTTGAAATCTATGGGAGAAAGTACACTGTAAATAGTGATTATGACGAGAGATATATCGACCATTTATGCGGTTATGTAAACGGCAAGATTAGAGAATTGGTTTTAAAAAACCAACGATTGGACTATGCCGATGCATGTGCGCTTTGTCTTATGAATGTTGCGGATGATTTTGTATCTGAGCAGAAGGCAAAGTCGCAGGCGCTTACTGAAAATGAACAGCTTTCAAAAAATTATAAGGAGCTGCACGAAAGGCTAAAGAAAGCTGAACTTGCGGTCAATGAACTCTCAAAGAAAAACAATAAACTAGAGGACGAAGTAAGGCGAAAAGATAATGAAATCGTAAAGCTGAAACTTTCGCTCGAAAAGACTTATGACGGGAATTCTAATGAAGCTCCGGAAGGAGACAAAGTAGATACAAAGTAAAAGAAAGATGATGGATATTGAATAAGACGGAAATTTTAAGTCCGGCGGGCGGCATAGAGGAATTCTATGCCGCCATAAATAGCGGAGCAGATGCAGTATATACCGGATTAAAATTGTACAGCGCAAGGAAAAATGCAAAAAATTTAGAAATAGATGAATTAAGAGAGATCGTTTCGTATGCTCACTTGATAGGCAAGAAGGTTTATGTAACTTTAAACACTATGCTTTTCAATGAAGAGATTGAGAATTTGATCTCTATTTTGCCTGAAATTTTTTCTTGCAATCCGGATGGCATAATTGTTCAGGATATAGGACTTTTTTCTGTTTTAAAAAAATATTCTAAAGGCGTTGAACTTCACGCGTCAACTCAAATGACGGCGGATAATTTTTATGCTGTAAAAAATCTCAAAGATGTTGGATTTGATAGAGTTGTTGTGGCTAGAGAAATGTCAATAGATGAAATTTCTCATATAAAAGAAGAATTGGAAGTTGATATTGAAGCATTTGTTCATGGCGCACTTTGCGTCTGTTATTCGGGCGAATGCTATTTTAGTTCTACAATAGGAGAGAGGTCTGCAAATCGTGGAGACTGCGCTCAACCTTGCAGAAAGAGATATAATTTAATTGTTGATGATAAGCCTATCGGGAAAAATGGGTTTTATCTTTCTATGAAAGATTTAAACACATCGTCAAATATTGAAGACATTGCAGAATATGTTGACAGTTTAAAGATTGAAGGGCGAATGAAAAATAAAGAATATGTGGCGACAGTTACGAACTTTTATTATAAAAAACTTAATGGTGAAAGGACTACAGACTCTGAAGAAAAAGAACTTGCCGACGCATTCAGCAGAGGTTTTACAAAAGGATTTATACTGGAAGAGAATAATAAATCCATGATTAATCCTGTTTCGCCAAAGCACATAGGTTCTATGGTCGGAAAGGTTATAGATTCTAAGAATAATAAGTCATATATAAAATTAGAAACGCCTCTATACAAGGATGATGGAATTACTTTTATTGATAAAGGCGGAAAGTCGGATGGGGAGAAAATAACACGTTTCTTTAAAGAAGGTTCGATATTGGAGATTAATAAAACGCTTTTGATCGGACAAAATGTGTACAGAAATTATTCATCAAAGATTTATGATAAAAATGAAAACATATCAGAGAAGCGAAAACTTCCGGTTGATATGTCTGTATTCTCAAAAATTGGAGAACCTATGAAACTAAAAGTTGTTTATCATAATCGAAGCGTGGAAGTTATGTCAGATTTTATAGTAGAAAAGTCAAATTCCTGTTCCGATGCAAGAGATATACTTAAAAAACAATTGGACAGATTAGGCGATACATTTTTTTATCTTGATAAATTTGAATTCTCCGGAGATCGTGATATATTTGTTCCGAAGTCTGTTTTAAACGATATGAGGCGCGAGGCGATTTCAAAACTTCTTGAAGAAAATCAAGCGGAATTTAAATTTACAGGGAGTAAAAGAACTTTAAAAAAGAACAAAAAGAGAGAACCTAAGATTTCTCTTTTAGTTGATTCAATATTGAATGATGATATATTGAACAGTGTTTATGAGATAAGAATCGATTACAACTCAAAGGATTTAAAAAATTTATTTGATTTTTATAGGGGAAAAGGTTTTGAACCGTGTCTGATCACTCCATCAATTTTAACAATGGATGAAGTAACTGAAATAAAAGATTTTATAAAAGAGCTGTCGGTTAAAAAGGTTATCGTTAATAATTTCGCACTTATGGATTTGGATTGTGATATTGTTGTTGGTAGTTCTCTTAATGTTGCAAACACATATGCCGTAGACTTTTACAAATCAAAAGGAATAAAAGAGTTTATTCCGTCAAGAGAGATGACGATCGGTGAAATTGATGGTGCATTTAATGATACAATTTTAAGGTTGCCATACTATACGAATACTGTTTCTATGATTACAAAAACAATTGGGGCAGATGTGATAGATGAACTTAACAGAGAAAAAAATGTTAAGATTGAAGATACAAAGAACGAAAGATTTCCGGTTAAAACGGTTCGTGGAAAATATTATATATATAACAGTAAGCCACTATTCATGGCGCGCTCGATAGATAAAATCGACGCAGATATTATTGAGATTATTTATGATAAAAATTACAGTCAAATATTGGATTATTTTTACGGGAACATAAATGATGTCAATTTTAATTATACTACAGGACACTACAACAGGGGAGTTGCAAGATGAGAGAGAAAACTTTAAAAATTTTAGAGTTCGATAAAGTTTTAAATTTAATACAGGAATATGCCGGCTCAAAAATCGGCAAAGAAAGAGTTTTAAATTTAAAGCCGTCTACCTCTATTTTGAAAATTAAAGATGCTCAAAAAAAGCTAAGTGATGCATTAGAGGTCGGAGGAGAATTTGGATATCCTGAATTTTCAACGCTTGAAGATATTAGAGGGGAAATTCATAAAGCGATGATAGGTGGAATGCTTTCAATTTCTACTCTATATGATTGTAAGAATTTGATTGAACTTTCAGGTGAGATAAAAAGATTCTATAAAGATGCAGATTTGAATAACTCTATAACTGAAATGGTTGACATTCTATATACGAATGAGGCGTTGTTTAAAGAACTTGATCAGGCAATCTATGATAGAGAAACTCTTTCTGACAATGCATCAAAAAAGTTGAAATCGCTTATAAGAAAAAAAACATCTTTAAACGACGATATAAACGCAAAGCTTAAGGAGTTTGTAACTTCCAGTGCAAATTCTAAGTATCTACAGGATGCAATTGTCACTCTAAGAGAGGGCAGATATGTAATACCTGTAAAAAGGGAATATAAGAACTTTGTAAAGGGTATTGTTCACGACGTTTCAGGAAGCGGCGGCACATATTTTATTGAGCCTCAAAAAATAGTCAACATGAACAACGAAATCAGAGTTGTTGAGAATGAAATAAGTGAAGAGAAACTCAGAATTATAAAGGATTTATCAAAGAAGGTAGGCGCTGAGTCCGAATTTTTAAAATATAATATTGAAATTTTATCAGAGCTTGATTTTATTTTTGCAAAGGCTAAATTTGGGAAAGAAAACTTCTATTCAAAACCGATTTTCAACGATGATTTCAATATAAAACTAAGAAGTGTTTTTCACCCTTTAATCGACAGCGAAAAAGTTGTAAAGACGGATGTGGATATGGATTCTGAAACTAAGGCATTAATTATAACGGGACCGAACACAGGGGGGAAAACAGTTATAATAAAAACTGTTGGAATTATTTCTCTTCTTGCTCAATCCGGATGTATGATACCGGCGGATGAAAGTTCGACAATCCCGATTTTTAAAGAGATTTTCACAGATATAGGAGATGAACAATCGATTGAGCAATCGTTGTCAACTTTCTCATCTCATATGATTAATATAGTTGACATACTCAAACAAGAGCCGGATGAAGCACTGTATCTTTTTGACGAATTGGGAGCGGGCACGGACCCGACAGAAGGCGCAGCTCTTGCAATGAGTATAATTGATATTTTAAAAGAGAATAAAATTAAACTTATAGCATCAACGCACTATGCGGAACTTAAAGTCTATGCTCTTAATACTCCGAATGTTATAAACGGAAGTATGCAGTTTAATATTGAATCGTTAAAACCTACGTACAAACTTATTCTTGGAATTCCGGGAAAAAGTAATGCATTTGAAATTTCGAAAAAGCTTGGACTTGATGAATTATATATAAATAAAGCAAAGTCATTTGTCGATGACACGACTTTACAATTTGAATCTGTTCTTGAAGAGATTGAAGCTACTCGTGAAAAGATTTCTGACTACAAAGAAGAACATGAAGCTTTACTTAGCGATGCTGAGAAAATCAGGAAGAGAGCAGACGATTACTATAATAAAGAAAAAGAAAAAGCCGACAAACTCTACGAAAAGGCTAGAAGAGAATCCAAAGAGATTTATGACAAAGCAAAATCTGATTATGAAGATATTATAAAAGATGCAAATAAGCTCATAAACAATATCGACAAATCTAGCGCCAGAAAGATTCAGGAAACAAGGGATAAACTTAGAGAAAATATTAATAATCTTTCCGAGGATAAAACTAAAAGGAAAGTAAAAAAAGTCAAAAAAGAAGAATTGATTCCTGGTCAAAGTGTGAGAATCGTTTCTCTTGATCAAGTTGGAGAAATCATAACACTGCCAAACGAAAACGGGGATTTGCAGGTTCAAGTTGGAATTTTAAAAGTAAATTCAAACATTGATGATATAGAACTCACTGAAAATGCTACAAAAAAGAATGTCGAGAGAAAGAGATATAGGATTGAAAAATCAAAGTATATAAAGCCGGAAATAGATTTGCGCGGTGTTGACACTGAAGAGCTTTATGATAAACTCGACAAATATATTGATGACGCTTTTATTGCAGGACTTAAAGAAATAACTATAGTTCATGGAAAGGGCGAAGGAATTCTAAGAAAGGCCACAGAAGAACTATTGAAGAAAAATTCTCACGTTGAAAGTTTCAGACTTGGAAAAGTTGGAGAAGGAGATACGGGAGTTACGGTTGTAAATTTAAAATAAGGAGGATTTATGAATTACAAAGAAAAACTAATTGAAATTTTAAAGAAAGAAATAGACTTACCTGAGGAAGAATTAGATAGACTTATTGAAATTCCATCAGATTCAACACTTGGAGACTATGCTCTTCCATGTTTTGCTTTTGCAAAAACTTTAAGAAAAGCACCTCAAATGATATCTCAAGACTTAAAATCGAAACTCGTTATAGAGCCGTATTTTGAAAGAGTTGAAGCGGTTGGACCATATCTAAACTTTTTTATATCGAAGTCTTCTCTTTTAAGATCTCTTAAAGAAAAGATTGAGACTGAAAAGGAAGAATTTGGAAAAAGCGATATGGGACAAAATAGAAATGTTGTTATTGACTACAGCTCGACAAATATTGCAAAACCGTTCCACATCGGACATATAAGAAGTACGCTTATCGGAAACTCGATTTATAGAATTGCGAACAGACTTGGATTTAAGGCTGTGGGAGTAAATCACTTGGGCGACTATGGTACTCAATTTGGAATGCTTATTGCTGCATACAAAAAATGGGGAAACAAAGAAGAAATTGAGAAAAATCCAATTGACGAGTTCTTGAAATTGTATGTCAGGATGAATAAAGAGATCGAAGAAGATCCTGAAAAGCGTGAAGAAGCACATTATTGGTTTAAAAAGCTGGAAGAAGAAGACGAGGAAGCTCAAAAGATTTGGAAGTGGATGAGAGATTTGAGTTTGTTTGAATTTAACAAAGTTTATGACAGACTTAAAATTGAGTTTGATTCTTATAATGGGGAAGCTTTCTATCAAGATAAAATCGGTGCAGTTATTGAAGAACTTTCTGAAAAGAATCTCTTAAAAGAATCTGACGGTTGCGAAATAATTGATTTGGAAAAATACAATCTAACGCCGTTAATAATTACAAAATCAAACGGCACATCCACATACGCGACAAGAGATATTGCGGCTGCAGAATATAGAAAGAAAACATATGATTTTTATAAAAATATCTATGTTGTTGCAACCGAGCAAAATCTCCATTTCAAACAATTGTTTCAAACTTTGGAACTGATGGGTTATGAGTGGGCAAAGGATTGTGTTCATGTAGGTTTTGGAATGGTGAGCGTTGAAGACGGTGCTCTTTCTACAAGAAAAGGAAAGGTTTTATATCTTGAAGATGTGTTAAATAAAGCTGAAGAAAAGACTCTTGAAATTATAAAAGAAAGAAATCCGGAACTTGAAAACAAAGAAGAAATCGCATCAAAAGTCGGGATCGGAGCAATCAAGTTTCAAGAATTGTACAATCAAAGAATCAAAGACTATGTTTTCAATTGGGATAAGACTCTATCGTTTGAAGGAGAAACCGGACCATATGTTCAATACACATATGCAAGAGCTAACAGCGTAATAGAAAAGTCAGGAGTAACACCGAAGATTTCAGACATAAAAGAAGAGTTAATGAACGAACAGGAACTTCAACTTTTCAAAAAGATATATCAAATTCCGGATGTAATAAAAGATGCATTTGAAAAATATGAGCCGTATTTAATTTCTAGAAAATTAATGGATGTTGTAAAGGATTTCAATAGATACTATTACAACAATCAAATAATAAGTGACGATATTGAGCTAACAAAGCACAGATTAGGAATTGCATTTTTAATTAAAACTGTAATTAAATCACAACTTTCGCTTCTAGGAATAGAAACTGTGGAGAAGATGTAATGAAGGACACCGTTATAGTTGCCAAAAGAGCCTTTATTGATACAACGAGAGCCATTATGAGTGGTGGTTGGGTTTTTATTCCTGTTTATATTGCGCTGAGCTTCCTGTTTTCACTCATAAATTCGAGTCTTGGTATTTTATCGATGTTTGGAGGCTTTCTCGCATATATAGTTTTGATTTTCGAAAAAAGTATCTATGCAAGAGCGCTTAATGATCTGACTTTAACGGACAAGATTTCGTACAAGAATTTTTCATATAATTTTGGAAGCTATTTCTATAATATTATGAACACATATTTTATTATTTATATAGTAAAATTCGTTGTGAACCTTTTCGTATATAAACTTATAAATCTTAACAATGAAATCTTGCATTATTCAACTTTAGCGTTATTTATCATTGAGAACATTATATTCTCTCCGATTTTTGAAACAACATATGTTGAAAACATCGGGGGAACTTCAGCTTTTAGAAGAGCTATAGATTTTATGAAGGAGAATTGGTTTCCGTGGCTTATATTAAATATTCCATATTTAATGATGTTATATGTAGAAACAATTTTTTCATCGAAAATTATAGGAATGAATATAGTGTTAAAAGTTTTAATGTATGTTGTACCTCCTCTATATTTGATTTTTAGAGGCAAACTATACTATTTACTTGCAAATAGCAACAAAAGAAAAAGGAAGTTTATGAATGAATACTATAAAACAAATTAAAGATGAATATAAAAAATTTTTTGAAGAAATAGTATTTATAGAACTTAGAACAAATGATGAGGCATTTAGCTTTATTGATAAAAACACAGTTGTCCCGGTATATATTCCAACATTAGAAAAAGACAAAGAATCACAAAGTATAAATATATCTATGAGTGATGTAGTCTTCGGAATAGGGCTTCTTTCATATGAAAAAACAACAAAAAGTCTTTTGGAGTTTTTGGAAAGCTGTTTAAAAAATTCAAAAGATTTTATTAATCAGATTGAATATAAGAAAGAAATAGATCCGCTTGCGAACTATTTTTATTTAAACGGACTTAATAAAATGCTTCAAGAAATTGAGGCAGATGAAGAAATAATATGCGAAAACTTGAGACTCTTTAGTATAAATGAGAGATTCATATTAGAAAATTATGAAATTGAAAATGTGGATGAGATTCTAATAGAATATAGAAAACACTTAAGTTATCTATATGAAAAAACCAAAGATGGAAAATACATCTATTATCTAGGAAAAAGCTATGAAGCGGATGGAGATACATTGCGGGCCAGACTCTTATACACAAAAGGTCTTGAGGAGTCAAATAAAAACAGTGATGATTGGGAAGAAATAAAAGACGCAATCGATAATGCATATAAAACAATTTTTGATAAGTCTGAGATGGAAAGAGCGGCATACCTATTAAGTTACAATAAGTATGAAGAGGCAATTGAGATTATCGACAAGTTACCTGAATCTATAGATAGAACAAAGCTTAAAATCAATGCTCTATATAATATGGGAGATAACGAACAAATTATAAAAGAAATTGATAGATTTGAAGAAATTTACGGTATCGATATGGAACTTGAAGAAATAAAAAAATTAATTTAGAAAAATGCATAAAAACACTTGACAAGCTTTTTTATTTATGCTAAGATATAAAAGTTGTCTGGAGAGACAAAAAGCACTTTAAAAAGTTTTTAAAAAAATTATAAAAAAACATTAAAAAAGTGTTGACAAGGTTAAATCGATATGATATAATAACTATTGTCAGCTCGAGAGAGCGAAGAACCTAAATAATGAAATAATGTAAAAAGTAGACAAGAATCTAACTACAAAGTTAATTCAAAAGTGGAAGCAAAAACCACTATAAAAAAGCATATACTAAGAGCTTGGCTCAAACTTTTACTTGAGAGTTTGATCCTGGCTCAGGACGAACGCTGGCGGCGTGCTTAACACATGCAAGTCGAACGATGAAGAAAAGAATTGAAGCTTCGGCAGAAATTCATTTCGGATTAGTGGCAGACGGGTGAGTAACGCGTGAGCAACCTACCTCTTACAAAGGGATAGCCTCGGGAAACCGGGATTAATACCATATAACATTGCGACGAAGCATTTCGATGCAATCAAAGCTACGGCGGTAAGAGATGGGCTCGCGTCCCATTAACCGGATGGTGAGGTAACGGCTCACCATAGTGACGATGGGTAACCGGCCTGAGAGGGTGAACGGTCACACTGGAACTGAGACACGGTCCAGACTCCTACGGGAGGCAGCAGTGGGGAATATTGCACAATGGAGGGAACTCTGATGCAGCGACGCCGCGTGAGTGAAGAAGGGATTCGTCTCGTAAAACTCTGTACTATGGGAAGAAAAGGACTGTACCATAGAAGAAAGCTC
>NZ_JAXFOB010000024.1:0-14583 GCF_034180565.1 Ezakiella sp.
ACCGGCACCACTTCGAGATCCATTTCCATGGCGGTGTAGCAGTTTGCCAGGGTTTGCGCTTCTACGCCCTGCCCGGCGTCGACCACCAGCAATGCACCTTCACAGGCAGCCAGCGAACGGGAAACTTCATAGGAGAAGTCAACGTGGCCCGGGGTGTCGATAATATTTAGTTGGTAATCATGCCAGAAAGCTGTTGTAGCTGCTGATGTGATTGTGATACCTCTTTCTTGTTCTTGAGCCATCCAGTCCATTTGAGCAGCGCCTTCATGGGTTTCACCAATTTTATGAATTTTACCTGTATAGTACAAGATTCTTTCAGTTGTGGTGGTCTTACCAGCGTCAATATGCGCCATGATTCCTATATTTCTAAGTTTTTCAAGCGATCTCGCCATAATACCTCCTAGTATCTAAAATGAGCAAATGCCTTATTAGCTTCAGCCATTTTGTGAACATCTTCACGTTTTTTAACTGAGCCGCCTTGTTCGTTTGCAGCATCAAGAATTTCCTTGGCAAGTCTTTCGACCATGGTTCTTTCGCTTCTCTTTCTTGAATAAAGAGTGAGCCATCTAAGACCTAAAGTTTGTCTTCTTTCAGGACGAACTTCCATAGGAACTTGGTATGTTGCCCCACCAATTCTTCTTGCTTTAACTTCAAGTACAGGCATGATGTTGTTTAATGCTTTGTGAAATACCTCTAATGGGTCTTCACCAGTCTTTTCTTTTACATAATCAAATGCATCGTAAACGATTTTTTGGGCTGTTCCCTTTTTACCGTCTAGCATTACGTTGTTTATGAGTTTTGCTACTACCACGTCATCATATACTGGATCCGGTAGTACAACTCTCTTTGGAATGTGACCTTTACGTGACACTTCTCTTCCCTCCTTAATAAATATTAATTCTTTGGTACTCGTGGAAATTTTTTCCCACGCCGTTAGTACGTCTATCACATCCCTTGATAAAAGGATATGAGTTAGACTTTTCTATCTATTTCTTTTTAGCGTGTTTTGCGCCGTATTTTGAACGAGCTTGTTGTCTGCCTTCTACTCCGGCAGCATCAAGTGTTCCACGGATGATGTGGTAACGAACACCCGGCAAGTCCCTAACACGTCCGCCTCTCAAAAGAACAACAGAGTGTTCTTGAAGGTTGTGTCCGATTCCCGGAATATAAGCAATAACTTCTGCTCCGTTTGTCAAACGTACACGTGCAACTTTTCTCAAAGCTGAGTTAGGTTTTTTAGGTGTAACAGTTCTAACTGCAACACAAACTCCACGTTTTTGTGGTGAATTTACAGGTGTGTTTCTTTTTTGAAGAGTATTGAAGTTGTAACCGAGTGCCGGTGTCTTCTTTTTCTTCTTAACATCCTTTCTACCTTGTTTAATCAACTGATTAATTGTTGGCATTTTATTTCCTCCTTTTCCTTTTATCTGCGGATCGTTTTCCTATGAATAGGTCTTTCGACCACATACAGTTTATTTTAACACAAGAAAAAAGAAATGTCAAGCAAAATTATGAATTTGCTCAAAACATTTCTTCTTCATAAAATTTATTTTCTCTCTATTTTTCGCCTTTTAAAATCTCAATCCATTCATCGGTTTCAAGAGTTCCTTCAATCATTCTGTCTTCGTCGATTCTATATGTCGGAATAACTTTTACACCGAGTGCTTCCGCCTTGTGCTTGTCGTCCAAGACCAATGCTTTTGTCGAATCCATATCTATAAATTCAAGCATTTCATCAACATCTACGCCCAATTTTTCTGCAATTTTATTTATGACTTCGATGTCGCCGACGTCCTTTCCTTCGATGAACGCAGCTTTCATAAGAAGCTCTTCAAATTCGTATTCCTTCTTTAAAGTCGCGACATATTTCATAGCAAGATGAGCAAGATGTGTATTTGCCGATATCGCATCTTCCATATTGTAGTCGAGTCCTTCTTCTTTTGCATATTTCACGATTCTGTTCATCGTGCCCTTAACTTCATAGTCGTTCAAATTGTGCTTTTCTTTTATTGTGTCCATCAATTTTTTGTGCTCCGACTTGATATCAGGATTTAATTCAAACGAAAGAAATTCAATTTCAGGTTTGACTCCCGTTTTTTCAATCGCTTTTTCAAGAGATTTCAAACCGATATAGCAGTACGGGCACATAAAATCAGAAAAAATTTCGATCTTCATATTCTCACCTATTCCGCGTCAAATCCTATATTTTCAATTGCCTGTTTGAGTTCCGTTATGTTGAAATCGCCTTCAACTTCAGCACATCCGTCTTCCAAACTCACATTGTACTTTTTTACGCCCTTCACATTTTTTATCGCTTCTTCAACTGACTTTTTGCAGTTGTTACAGCTCATTCCATTTATTTTTATTAACATAATAACCTCCTCAATTGTCTATCATATTTACATTATAACATAAAATTCGTTCGTTTAAAACTACTTGTTCTTTAGTCTCAGGCTGTTTGTAACAACGCTCACACTGCTAAATGCCATCGCAGCTCCTGCAATCATAGGGTTTAGAATGCCTATTGCCGCGATTGGAATTCCGACAACATTGTAGAAAAACGCCCAAAACAGATTTTGTTTTATAGTCTTCATAGTCTTTTTTGAAATATCTATAGCCCTTCCGACCGATTTTAAACTGCCGCCGACAAGGGTTATATCGCCCGAGTCAATTGCAATATCGGTGCCGGTACCCATCGCAAAGCCGATATCAGCCGTTGCAAGAGCCGGTGCATCGTTTATTCCGTCCCCGACCATGCCGACAACTTCCGTTTCCATAAGTTCCTTAACCTTTAGAACCTTTTCTTCAGGCAAAACTTCCGCATAATATTTGTCGATTCCCGCCGAACCCGCAATTTTTTGAGCTACTTTTTCGTTGTCTCCCGTAATCATAACGGTTTTTAATCCAATGTCGTGTAAAAATCTGATAGATTCTTTTGAATCTTCTTTGATTTCATCGACAAGTCCGACAAGCATGTTCAGCTCCTTATCTTCAACAAGTCCGACATACGTCGCTTCGGGTCTCATATTCTCGCGAATTTCCGCATCAATGTCAATTCCCAACTCCTCAATACTTTTTATGCTGAGTGCATAATAATTTTTGTCAAGAATTTTAAATCCCACTCCTCGCCCTTCGATATTTATAAACGAGCCGTTTATTTTTTTCGGAGGATTGTCATGAAAATAATCCACAATCGCCATTGCAATAGGATGTTCGCTCTTGATTTCCATCGAGTACAAAATCGAGTTATTGATGCTCTTGTCGCCTCTTATATTTATCATATCAACCACGTCGGGTCTTCCCTTTGTGATTGTGCCGGTCTTATCGAGCGCAACCGCAGTGAGTTTCTCAGCATTTTCGAGTGCTTTCGCATCCCTTATTAAAATGCCCTCGTTCGCAGCCTTTCCGGTTCCGACCATTATAGCCGTCGGGGTCGCAAGTCCAAGCGAACACGGACACGCTATGACCAAAACCGACACAGCCGATATGAGCGACTTTTCAACATCACTTCCAAAAACTCTGTGCAGTATAAATGTCAAAATCGCAATGCCGATTACAGTCGGCACAAAAACCGATGCAACTTTGTCCGCAAGTCTTTGGACCGGCGCCTTTTGATTTTGCGCCTCTTCGACCATTCTTATGATTTTCGAAAGCCCCGTTTCCGTCATGTCCGTTGTGACTTTAACCTCTATTGAGCCGTTCAAATTTAGAGTGCCTTGGTATACTTTGTCACCCACATTTTTATCAACCGGAATCGATTCCCCCGTAAGCATAGATTCATCGACAGATGTCTTTCCCTGTACGATATCTCCGTCTCCCGAAATATTTTCGCCCGGTCTTACAAGAAGAACATCTCCGAGTTTTACATCTTTTGCGCTTTTCTTAAAAGTATTGCCGTCAACAATTACCGTAACTTCTTTCGGAGCCAAGTCCATGAGTTTCATAAGCGCTTCTCCGGTTTTCGACTTAGCTCTTAATTCAAGCATTTTTCCCAAAAGCACAAGCGTTATAATCATTGCCGAGCTTTCAAAATAAAAATGGTCATGTCCGATGTACCAGTTGTAAATACTGTAAAAATATGCGGCAGAAGTACCCATTACTACGAGCACGTCCATATTCATTGCTTTTGATTTTATGGATTTGTATGCCCCCACATAAAAAGTGAATCCCACGTAAAACTGAACTATCGTCGCAAGAGCAAATTGTATTTCCGGTTTGTCCCAAAAGACACGAATGCCCGCCATATGAAAAAACATTATAGAAAATAGCGGCAATGTCAGAATTGCAGAAAGAATAAATTTTCTCTTAATTGAAGCAAATTCCTTTTCTTTCAATTTTTTGTCTTTATCAGTATTTCTTTCACGTTCAAGCTCCGCGCCGAATCCTATTGACTTAACCTTGTCCTCGATCTTCTTAGAATCAAGTTTGTTTTCGTCATATTTTATTCTCATCTTACCCGTAGCAAGATTTACATTAACTTCGTAAACCCCGTCAGTCCTCGAGAGAACTTTTTCAATTCTCGTTTGGCAAGATGCGCAATGCATGCCCGTTATTCTAAAATAATTTTCCAAATTATCACCTCTTTGATATAAGTACCCATAAAAAGCGCTTGTTATTCATTTCTAAACTTGATAAAAATCCTTACATTTGGTATAATTTAAATATTATAAGAGGTGAAATATGTTAGAAAATATGGAAACATTAGTAGCTCTTGCAAAATCAAGAGGATTTATTTTTGCAGGAAGCGAACTTTACGGCGGATTATCAAACACTTGGGACTACGGCCCTGTTGGTGTATTACTTAAAAATAATGTAAAAAAAGCATGGTGGCAAAAATTTGTACAAGAATCCAAGTACAATGTCGGCGTAGATTCGGCAATACTTATGAACCCTGACGTTTGGAGAGCAAGCGGACACTTGAGTTCATTCTCCGACCCGCTCATCGACTGCAAAGCATGTAAATCGCGTTTCAGAGCCGACAAATTAATCGAAGACTATTGCAACAAAGAAGACATCGAAGGTGTGAACCCTGACGGCTGGTCAAACGAAGAACTTTTAAATTATATAAAAGAAAAAAATATAGTTTGTCCGAACTGTGGCAAGCTTGACTACACAGATATCCGACAATTTAACTTGATGTTTAAAACATTCCAAGGTGTCACCGAAGACAACACAGCCGAAATTTATTTGAGACCGGAAACTGCGCAAGGCATTTTTATAAACTTCAAAAATGTTCAAAGAACTTCGAGAAAACAAGTGCCTTTCGGAATCGCTCAAATCGGAAAGAGCTTTAGAAACGAAATTACTCCCGGAAACTTCACATTCAGAACTCGTGAGTTCGAACAAATGGAACTTGAATTTTTTGTAAAACCGGGCGAAGACGACGATTGGTTCGAATATTGGAGAAACTTCTGTAAAGAATGGCTCTTAAAACTAGGCATGCGCGAAGAAATGATGAGACTTAGAGACCACGAAAAAGAAGAGCTTTCGTTCTACTCAAAGGCAACAACCGACATCGAATACAAATTCCCGTTCGGATGGGGCGAACTTTGGGGCATTGCAAACAGAACAGACTACGACCTTACAAAGCATATGGATTATGCAAAATCTGATTTAAACTATCTCGACCCGCAAACAAACGAAAAATATATTCCGTATGTTGTTGAACCTTCTCTCGGCTGCGACAGAGTCACATTGGCATTCCTTGCCGATGCATACAGAGAAGAAACTTTGGAAGACGGCACAACCAGAGTTGTAATGAAATTCCACCCTGCACTTGCGCCATACAAAGTTGCAATTCTTCCTTTGACAAAGAAACTCACCGACAAAGCTGATGAAGTTTATTCGGAACTCATAAAATATTTCTCATGTGATTTCGATGAAAAAGGCTCAATCGGAAAGAGATACAGAAGAGAAGATGAAATCGGAACTCCTTACTGTGTAACTGTCGACTTCGACACATTGGAAGACGAAACGGTCACAATAAGAGACCGCGACACAATGGAGCAAAAGAGAATAAAAATTGATGAAATAAAAGATTTCATCGAAGAAAAAATGATATTTTAAAATATGCCCTCTCAAATTCGAGAGGGTATTTTTGTTAAAAAAAGGATGTCTGATGAAGTCAGACATCCTTTTTATTGAATGCTTATATTCCAAACGTCCCCCTCATACCAACTGAGGTTTTCCGAGTTGAATACATATCTTAAATTTGTTCTTATATAAGTTCTCGCAATCGGCGAACCGATGCCGCGAACCCACGCATTTTCAATTAAATCTTCCGAAAATCTTCTATATCTTTCAATTCTTTTTCTGTAATTCATAGGTTCCATCGAATCTACATACATCTTAAATCTGTTTTCCTGCGGCGCACCCATGAATTCGGAGCCTGCATACAAAAGCCCGAAGTCCGGAACGTCTCCGTTTTCAAAGTTGGAAATATAAATGACATTAGCCATCTCTTCTCTCATTGCGCTGATGTCTCTCTTTATCTCCTCAGGCGTTCGGACCGCCTTGTTTACGGAAATACCGACAGACTTTAATTTTTCCTCAATTCTCGTCGCCACAAAATCATTTAGTCCAACATTCGAATAAAGAAGTGTTATTTTAAAAGGCTTTCCATTTATAAAAAGCGTTCCGTCGATATTGTTCAAATTCGGATTGACGTCTTGATACGGAAGTTCAATTTTACTGTAAAACCTGTTCGACAGACTCACTATTCCAACGTCGTATTTTAAAAGCTTATATCTTTCCGTCGCAAAATCTTCCTCATCGATAATCGAGAAAATAAACTTCCTTATCGTCGGGTCGACCAAGTCCCCCGACGGAACATTCATAAGAAGTGTAGAATTGTTTTCGTAAACTGTGAACATATTGTAGTTGTCACGAATGGTCTCATCAAAACGAATTTCATTGTTTCCGTATATGTCGATAATGTCCGCCTCGCCGTTATAAAGATCTGACTTTTTATCGCTAAGAGTCTCCTCGCGAATAAAAATATTTTTTATTGCAGGAGTATTGTAATAAAAATCCGCCTTTGAGCGAAGATTGCAGAAATTCAGTTTCTCATAATTATATATTTCATAAGCGCCGTTTCCCATCGGCTTGTCGTCAAGCTTTCGAATTTCAGAAAATGGCACACTTCCGTAATACGCTTTTGAAATCGGTCTGAAATTAAATGCAGAGTCCATTTCAATGTTCGGATTTTCAAGAGCAATAAGAAAACTTTTTTCATCTAAAATTTTAAAACCGCTTATTTCATCGCTCTTGTTATTATAAAAATCCCAAGCTCCTTTTATATTAAATAAAAGACTGCTTCTCTCAACTCCGGTGTAATTTTTGTCGAGAAGAATTTTTAAAGAAAATAGCACATCCTCTGATGTGACCGGCGTTTTATCCCACCAATCAATGTCTCTTAGCCTAATTCTTAAATTTCCATTTATATTTTTAAAATCCACCGCGAGAGAATTGTTTGTGGTATAAGTTAAATCCCTGTTTTTAAAAATGATCGGCAAAAACTGCAAAAAACTTATTGTCTTGTCCGCATCCGAAATTGCATAGAGCGGATTAAACACTCCGTCTATCCCATTTTCAACAACCTTTAAAATATTTCTCGAATATGGAATCTCATCGCTTATATCAACCACATTCACCTTGTTTTTTGTGACAATCCCGTCGTCAATAAATTTTTCTTCCGGTTTACACCCGGCGAGAAAAATTATTAAAATTAAAATCGAAAGAACTTTACTTAACTTTTGCAATGTTAATTATAGTCTCTACTGCTTTTTCCATTTCTTCCGTCACCGCATATTCATAACGTCCATGGAAATTGTATCCGCCTGTGAAGACATTCGGACAAGGAAGACCCATATAAGATAGTCGTGCGCCGTCCGTGCCACCTCTTACCTTTGTAACAACAGGTTCTACGCCCGCATCTTTCATCGCAGCCATTGCGAGTTCAACAGGTCTCATGTCTTCTTCAATTTTTTCTCTCATATTGTAGTAGCTGTCGTTCATATCTAAAATTACCTTGCAATCGTGTTTAGATTCGATAAACTCACAAGACTTTCTCATAATTTCCTTCTTCTTTTCAAAGGAAGACTTGTCGAAGTCTCTTATAATAAAACTCATAACAGTCTTGTCCACATTTCCTTCAATGCTGTTTAAATGAATAAAACCTTCCGAATCTTCAGTGTTTTCAGGTCTATCAAAAACAGGAAGCATGGAGAAAAGTTCATATGCAAAAATAACCGAATTTTTCATCTTGCCCTTTGCACTGCCCGGGTGAACATTTCTTCCTTCAATTGTAACTTTAGCATTTGATGCGTTGAAGTTTTCGTATTCAAGTCCACCCAAATCTCCGCCGTCAATTGTAAATGCAAAATCGGCACCGAACTTTTTAACATCAAACATATCTGCGCCTCTTCCGACTTCTTCATCCGGAGTAAAACCGATTTTTAAATTTCTCCTCTTTATATCAGGATTTGCCAACAAATATTCAACAGCTGTCAAAATTTCAGCAATCCCCGACTTGTCGTCCGAGCCCAAAAGAGTTGTGCCGTCCGTAACAATCAAAGTCTTTCCTTTTTTATTTTTAAGCTCCGGAAAATCTTTTGGACTTAAAACATACTTTCCTTCGCTGTCCAGTTTTATATCTCCGCCGTCATAATTTTCAACGAGTCTTGGATTTACATTTTCGCCGCTCATATCAGGAGCCGTATCCATATGTGCGATAAGCCCGACAGTCGGTTCGCCTTCGACATTTCCCTTGAGCTCCGAATAAACATATCCGTGTTCGTCAACTTCAGCTTCAAGCCCCATCGATTTAAGTTCCTCGACGAGCATGTGTGCCAAATCGAATTGTCTCTTTGTGCTTGGTATAGTTTCGCTTTCTTCATCCGACGTTGTGTAGACTTTTGCGTATTTTACAAGTCTTTCAACTACCTTAGATTTTAAATCCATAATAACCTCCAAAAAAATTAAAAATTTTTAAAAATTTTGCAAAAAACACTTGCATTTTAAAAATTAATATGTTACAATAAATAATGTTGAATGAAACACGTGCCATTAGCTCAGTTGGTAGAGCACTTGACTCTTAATCAAGGTGCCCAGGGTTCGAATCCCTGATGGCGCACCAACCATTGCGTTGCAATCTTATGATTGCGACGTTTTTTATTGCATAAAATGCATAAACATCGAAACCATAATTATATAAACCGCGAGCAAGCACGTTTTTTTCAAACATTATATCGCTCTATAAATATATTATGCACGTTTTTAAAATATTAGTCAAGACATAAGCCTTGCTCGTACAAAGTCATTCATATTTTTAAGCAAAATAAAAGCACCTGTAATAATCTTACAGATGCTTTTTCCTTTATGCGCATAAGCGCTAAATAAAAGGAGATAAAAAAATGAAAAAAACAATGTCACCTTATATATATCCATTTTTTATCATTTTAAACATATATTTAATCGATATTTAATTTTTCTTTTATTTTTGAGACGATTTCATCATAAGCCATCACATATGTGTCTTCTATTTTTCCTTCGTCAATAAATTTTCCGAGTTCCGGGTCGAATGGAACTTGTCCCAAAAGCTCGAGATTTTCTATTGGCTCTTTCTCTCCGAAAAGATATTCTCTGTGCCCGCATTCTTTGCATTCATAGTAACTCATATTTTCAATTTCACCAAGCACATTTTGATTTAGTCTAAGTGCCATTTCATACGCTTTTAAAACTGCAATAGACGCCATTTTCGATGGAGTTGAAACAACTACAACGCCGTCCACCGGATAGTGTTGATAAATTGTAAGCGGAACATCCCCTGTTCCCGGCGGCATGTCGAGAAGAAGAAAATCCAAATCTCCCCAATTCATCTTTGTCCAAAAATCGCTTAAAATATTCGATAAAATCGGTCCGCGCCAAATTACAGGGTCCGTTTTGTTTGGGAGCATAAGATTTATGCTCATGACTTTTATTCCTTCTCCGGTTTTGTTCGGAAAAATTTCTTCTTCCGAGCCGTAGACTTTTTCCTCAATCCCAAAAATTTCCGGAATCGATGGACCGGTCAAGTCGCAGTCGAGCACTCCGACTTTGTATCCCTTTTTATTTAGTGTTGTCGCCAAAAGACTTGTGGTAACGCTTTTTCCAACGCCACCCTTTCCCGATGTCACAGCGATGACTTTTTTTATATTTGATAAATTATTTTCCCACTTTTGAAGCGGTGCATTATTTCCTCCGCACGCCATTATATTACCTCCTCAATGAGTGCCACCGAAAAAACTTCTACAGCTTTTCCCTCTCCGACAGCGTCCTGCTTCTCATTTGTAGTCGCTTTCACATTAATCGAAGAAAGGCTTATTCCCATAACTTCTGCAAGTTTTTCTCTTATCGGCATTATATAATCTTTAAGTTTCGGCTTTTCCATAACTACCGTTGCATCAATATTAGCAATTTTAAAGCCTTCATCTGAAATCATTCTCATAACTTCCTTTAAAAGAACTTTTGAATCCACACCTTTGTATTTATCATCCGTGTCCGGAAAATAATATCCGATGTCTCTTAATCCCGCCGCTCCAAGCAAGCTGTCCATAATTGCATGAATCAAAACATCTGCATCAGAGTGACCCAAAAGCCCGTTGTTATCTCTAATCTTTATGCCTCCAATGTAAAGAGGCCTGTCTTCATCGAATATATGAATATCATATCCGTGTCCAATTCTCATTTAACTTCTCCATTATCTATAAAAAGCTTCGCCAAAACCAAATCTTCCGGCGTTGTGAGCTTTATATTGTCGTATGTTCCAAGAAACATATGCACGTCTATTCCAAGTTTTTCAACAAGTGACGAATCGTCCGTGCCCTCTATTCCTTCAAGTTCACAATAATAATAGGCGCGTCTCAAATCCTCAGCAAAAAATACTTGCGGACTTTGTGCCGCCCAAAGCAAACTTCTTTTCGGCGTGATATGCACGATGTTTTTTCCGTCATCGTTCACACTTTTTATTGTGTCCTTGACGGGAACCCCGACAACTACCGCCCTGTTAATTAAAACGTCATCAAGCGCACCGTCTATAGTTTCGACGTGAACAAATGGCCTTGCGCCGTCGTGAGTCAAAACTATATCCGTGTCATCCGGCAAAAATTCAAGGCAGTTCGCAATAGTTTGCTGTCTCGTATCTCCGCCTTCGACAACTCCGATGACTTTCGAAGTGTCGCCGAGCGGAAGAATTTCTGTTTTTAAATATTCAATATCATCTTTTCTTGCCGCAACAACAATCTCATCGACATAGTTCGAACGCTCAAATTTGTCAATTGTGTGCATTATAACCGGAAGTCCGTCGATCTTTATAAATGTTTTGTTTATAGACGACTTCATTCTGTTGCTTGAACCCGCCGCCGCAATAATTGCGGTCACTTTCATATTATCTATCATTTTTTACCTTTGCAAAAATTAGTCTTCCCGCAGAAGTTTGAAGTACCGATTGAACCGAAACCTCAACAACTTCTCCAACGAGTTTAGACGCCTTTTCAACGACAATCATCGTGCCGTCGTTTAAATAAGCAACGCCCTGACCTTCTTCAGTGCCGATACCCGTAATCTTTACCGTCATATTTTCTCCCGGTAAAACCACCGGCTTTACGGCATTTGCCAAATCATTTATATTTAAAACCTTTATGCCCTTTACCTTTGCAACTTTATTCAAATTATAATCGTTTGTAAGAACCACGCCGCCAAGCTCGTCCGCCATCTGTAAAAGTGTAAGATCCACTGGCATTTTTTCCGGCTTTTCATATTCCATAACTTCAATATTGTCAGGATATTTTACCTGAAGCTCATTTAACATATCGAGTCCGCGTCTTCCCCTGTTTCTTCTCTCCGCATCTTCGGAGTCCGCAATATATTGCAGTTCCGATAAAACAAAACTCGGAATAATAAGTTCTCCTTCAATAAATCCTGTTCCCATAATGTCCAAAATTCGTCCGTCAATAATAACCGACGTGTCCACAACTTTTAGACTTCCGGAAATATTGGAATTTTGGAGTAACGCCTTGTTTCTTACCTCCACCTCATTCGTATTTTGCGGCTTATTTCGAAGAGAATCAAAAATTCTTCGAAACTCTTCCTTTCTCCTTATAAAAATAGACATACTTGTCGCAACGACAATAACATAAACAAAAATTGTAACAATCGTAGTTACTAAAGGAATTTCGATTTTGGAAACCAAAACGCCGATAAGCGCAGAAATTAAAAGTCCGACAACAAGTCCGACAACTCCAACCAAAAAATCAAAAACGCCCAGTTTCTTTATATCATTGTCAATTGAATTTACAACCTTTATGACAAAACGCTCCAAGCTACCGTATAATAAATAAAAAATAATTGCAAATAAAAGTGTAGCAACTGCGTAAAATACATAAATAGTTCCCAATGAAAAAGGTCCGAGTGATTCAATTATAAACACGGACACAAACTTCATAACGGTAAATCCAATTGCACCGCCTATAGCGGAGAATAAAAATTTTAATATTCCCCTGGCAACCTTATTCAATAATACCATCCCCCGTTTCTTCTTCGCGACTTTCGAAGACATAATGATTAATTCTTCTCATCGCTTCATCTTCATCAATATCAAAACTCATAATAAGCTCCGACAAAAGTAAATTTGTAGCATTTGTGAGCATCTTTCTGTCGCCGCTCGCCAAATTTTTCTTCTTCGAAAGAAGCATAAGATTTCTTACGACTGATGCAACCTCGATAATGTCGCCTGTCTTAAGCTTATTTATATTCATCCTGTTTCTTTGAGTCCAGCTTGAAGGCATCTTTGTCCTCTTTCCTTCAAGAGTTTCTATGATATCTTCTTTCATATCATTCTTCACAATATCTCGAAGCCCAAGTTCCTCCGCGTTGTCCACCGGAACCTTGACTTGTACCGAACCGACAGGAATACTAATAGTATAATACTTCTTCTCTTCCCCTAAAAAAGTCTCGATACTGATGTCTGTAATAGTCCCCGCACCATGCATCGGGTAGCTTACCTTATCTCCAATCTTAAACATAGTCAATCCCCCCTAATATATATTATAGCCATTAAACAGCTAAAAGTCAAACAAGGTTAATATCGGTTACAATTACATAATATAATATTAATAAATAACATAAAATTATTGTAAATATAAAAACATAATTCACATGATTTTATTCCCAATTCATATAAAACAAAAAAGACGATTAAACACCTAATCGTCTTTTTTAACATATAATAATATACCTCACGCGAAAAATTAAAAACTAATTATTAAATCCGTGACAGTCCCACTTTATTTCTTCCCACTGCGCAGAATATGTGTATAAACACTTTTCACATCTTGCATAGTTTTGACACGTCCGTGAAAACTTTAAATCTGTGCCGTACGCCTTTTCTGTGCACGCTCTTTGTTCTCCCAAACATATATACTCCAAATGCTTTTCGCCGATGTATTTCATACTTGCGGCTTTACATTTCGGACATACCATAACTTTGAAAACACTCGGAGTCACAGCATGAATTTCATCGTCTTTTTTTATCCTTCTGAACTCCTTAAATTTTGAAAGTTCCATATTTGCAAGTTTTGCCAATTTCTTCTCCGAAAAAGTTCTTAGCTTCTTAAACTCCTTGATTGCATCTTCATATCTCTCCGCCTCTGAAAACAAATCCACTTTTCCTCCCGCAAAAACTACGGATGAAAAACAAATCAAGATAGCGACTACCGCAACCAAAAATACTCTTCTCCTCATAACACTACCTTCTTTCATAAAACCCTAGCGCGCAAATGTATATTAATATTTCTACTTTTAGTATATCACTACCAAAAATTTAATGCAAATCGACTTAAAATATAATAACATATTATCTTATGTATAAAAAAAGAGAAGATATAAAATCTTCTCAAAAGCTGTGCGGCTTCGTCTTAATCTCCCGGGAGGTCGCCCTCCGAGTACCTTCAGCGATGCAAGGCTTAACTTCTGTGTTCGGCATGGGTACAGGTGGTTCCCTTGCTCTATTAAAACCGCGCTAACCTTAAACTAAATATCTAACGTTTCCTAAAAATTTATTGGTCAAGTCTTCGGCTCATTAGTACATGTTAGCTTAAAGTATTACTACTCTTATACCTCATGCCTATCTAACTCGTAGTCTTCAAGTTGCCTTATTCTTTCGATGGGAAATCTTATCTTAAGGGGGGCTTCGTGCTTAGATGCCTTCAGCTCTTATCCTTTCCAAACGTAGCTTCCGTGCTATGCCACTGGCGTGACAACACGTGCACCATTGGTTTGTCCATCCCGGTCCTCTCGTACTAAGGATAGCTCCTTTCAAATTTCCTACGCCCGCGACGGATAGGGACCGAACTGTCTCACGACGTTCTGAACCCAGCTCGCGTGCCTCTTTAATGGACGAACAGTCCAACCCTTGGGACCTACTTCAGCCCCAGGATGAGACGAGCCGACATCGAGGTGCCAAACCTCCCCGTCGATGTGAACTCTTGGGGGAGATAAGCCTGTTATCCCCAGGGTAGCTTTTATCCGTTGAGCGATGGCCCTTCC
>NZ_JAXFOB010000002.1:0-2114 GCF_034180565.1 Ezakiella sp.
TCATTGGACAGATGATATGGTCGATTTTTTGAGAGAAAATTATCCGTATTATCCGAATAAAGAACTTGCCACGATGATTGAAGAAAAGTTCGGCGTTGCGGTTACGGAAGAAAAGGTAAAGTCCGCAAAATCAAATTTCAATATCGGGGATAAAGTTTATCCGAACAAAGGGCGGTTTTATAAAGGCGCAATCCCGTGGAACAAAGGTAAAACGATGAGTGAAGAAACGAGAAAAAAGCTTGAACGGACTTGGTTTAAGAAAGGAAACGTTGCAGTAAACACAAAGCCGCTCGGCTCAACGAGGTTCGACAAAGACGGCTACAAATATATAAAGCTTGCAAAGTCGGGTCAATGGAAACTTTACTCGCGGTATATGTACGAAAAGTATCACGATGTAAAACTTAAAGACGACGAGGCGATTATATTTGCCGACAGAAATAAGGACAATTTCGACAAAGATAATCTCGTTAAGGTCAATCGAAAAGAATTGTTTTATCTCAATAAAAGCGGATTGATTTTTGAAGATAAGGATTTGACAAAAAGCGGAGTGGTTGTTTCCAAAATGGAAATTGCCATTAATGAAAGGAGAAAGAATTTAAAATGACAGAGAAAGAAAAGATATATCTCGGTGACTTAACCGAAGTAGATTTAGTAATGTTGGAAGATTTAAAAGAGTGTTTTACTACAAGTATCAACATTTATTTATCCGATGTATCAGACTTATTGAAAAGTTCGGAATATGAGAAGATTTCAGACGAAACTAAAATCAACGCAAATTTTGAAGTGATTTTTATAAAAATGATTTCAGATTTAAACACAATTTTAAAAGAAAAAATAATCGACGGAAGTGTGAGTTTTAAGCAGTTACTTAACGCTTACAAGTGTTTGATAGAAACTGCAAATGAATCGTTTGACAGAGAAATTGCACTCTATACCGCAAGAAAAAATAATAAGAGGTGAGTAGAGAGGAGAAAAAAAGATGATATTGACAACAAAAGAATTTATAAAAGAAGTTGAAAAACTAGAACTTTATGTAGACAAAAGCGAAAAATTCGGACTCATATTAGTTACTGATTCCAATCACGGATTGGTAGCCTATGTGAAAAACAACGAAAGAAGCCAATTCAGTACCGCTTTTAATTCTTTCGATAATCTATTAGAACCAATGCAAAGAAAGCTGATTGAATTGATTGGTATGTATGCAAGAACACTGCCTGATAAAAGAGAAGAACCAGAAAGATTTTTCCTTAAATTTAAGATAGAAATAGACGACGATTGCAGGTATCTTAACTACTATAAAGAGGAAGACGAGCTTACACTAGATAATAGCCTTGAAACGAGTAGTTTTCAAACACTATTCACAGACAAAGAACTCGAAAAGTTAAAAGAAAAATTTGGAGTCACGCTTAGTGATTTCGAGAAAATTCCGTTTAAAGATAAGGAGAAAGAAGATGTTGACAACAAAAAGATTTATAAAAGAAGTTCAAAACTTAGGATTTGAAGTTGCAGAATACATGAATGTCATTTTAATTAGGCTCAAATCTAGAGAAGTTGCACTTATCGGCAAACTCCAGATTTTTTGCGTAAATACAGAATATCCATCTTTCAATAATTTGCCTGAAGAGTTGAAAGAAAAGCTGTACAACCTTATAGATGAGTACACAAGAACGCCGATTGAGGATAGAGAAGAAGAACAGAAGTATTATTTGGAACACAAGTGGTTGGATGACAACCTCTACAACGTATGGAACTGTTTAAATCTTCGAGTTGAAACAAATGGATATTCAATCGGCAGCCCATTAAATTCGGAAGAATTTAAAACGCAATTTACTCAAGCTGAAATAGACGAAATAAAAGAAAAACTCAATACAAACCTTGAGGATTTTGAACAAGTACCTATTGAGGATAGGAAGTAGCAATGAACGATATAGAAAAAGCTTTCGAATTATTTGATGTATTAAATAGTGCGATTCACGGAATCGAAGATATAGGCGAATTTGACGATTACGATTTGGATGAGCGAGTGGAAAGTATTTATAAAAGTGTGGAAGAACTTAAGGTCGACGTTGTATCCATTTTAAAAGATTTGGGCATATCCGACAATTTTTTTCAAC
>NZ_JAXFOB010000003.1:0-2698 GCF_034180565.1 Ezakiella sp.
TCATTGGACAGATGATATGGTCGATTTTTTGAGAGAAAATTATCCGTATTATCCGAATAAAGAACTTGCCACGATGATTGAAGAAAAGTTCGGCGTTGCGGTTACGGAAGAAAAGGTAAAGTCCGCAAAATCAAATTTCAACATCGGACGCAAAGTTTATCCGAACAAAGGGCGGTTTTACAAAGGCATGACACCGTGGAACAAAGGTCGGACTATGAGTGAAGAAACGCGCGAAAAGGTGAAAAGAACGTGGTTTAAAAAAGGAAACGTTGCAGTAAACACAAAGCCGCTCGGCTCAACGAGAATTAACACCGACGGATATAAGGTTATAAAACTTGCGAAGTCGGGTCAATGGAAGCTTTACTCAAGATATATGTACGAGAAATATCACGATGTAAAACTTAAAGACGACGAGGCGATTATATTTGCCGACAGGAACAAGAAAAATTTCGACAAAGACAATCTAGTCAAGGTCAATCGAAAAGAATTGTTTTATCTCAATAAAAGCGGATTGATTTTTGAAGATAAAGATTTGACAAAAAGCGGAGTGGTTGTTTCCAAAATGGAAATAGCCATTGATGAAAGGAGAAAGGATTTAAAATGACGGAACAAGAAGAAATGTACTTAGGCGATATAAGCGCCGACGAATTAGAAATTTTAAAGGCTTTAAGAGAAGAATTTACTACATCTATGAAATGCTATTTATCCAATGTGTTGAGCGTGTTTGAAAATTTAAAATACGATGAACTTCCGAAAGAAACTAGAATCAACGTAAACTTCAATTTGATTTTTATAAAAATGGTTACGGAATTGAACGAACATTTAATAGAAAAAGCGATTCCACGTGACGCAAGTTTTAAGCAAATGCTTAATATTTACAAATGTTTGATGAGAGCTGCAAACGATTTATTTGACGAAGAAATCGAGAAAAGTAAAAAAGAGATAAAATAATGAATTATTACTACGGAATGAGGCTTAGGGGTTTCAGTATCGGAACTTTCCCGAAAGACGGCTTTGTAGATGTTATGGAAAATAATGTTTATAACGGCAAAGAATATCACGACATTCTGAAATACGACAGAAAATTGACGGAAGAAGAACTTCGGGAATGGGAATTTGATTTTTTAGAAAATTATGAGGAGAAGCAATAGAAAATGGCTAAAGCAAATAACATCGCCATTTACGCAACTATTATTTCTCATTTTATGGAATACGATGTAGAGGAACTTAAAGAACAAGTCGAACGAGGCGAAGCTCCAAAAGAGTGGCTAGACGGATATAAACACGGAATAAAAGAGTATAGAAAAGCAATTATTGATATTGCGACGACAGGGCTGCGAAAAGAGCAACAAGTGAACGAACAAAGAAAATTAGAACTTTACGTAATTGCAGTTGACGGTCTTATAAAAGCGAGAGAAGAAGAATTGAGAGAACGAGTCGAGAGGAGAGATATTTCGAGACAATGGCTATACGGCTATATGGACGGGGCAATAGATTATGAAACGCAGCTCTTGGAAAATGCAATAACAATATTATAGAAAGGAGAAAAAGAAGATGCTGACAACAAAGAAATTTATAAAAGAAGTAGAGGAATTAGGATTTAGATTTTTGCAATGCACAAAAGATATAGAAATTTATTACGAAAATCATCAAGTTGCATATATATCCTGGCATAGGAGATTCTATGTGGGCATAACTTATAAATTTTGCGATTTACCTAAAGAATTGCAAGAAAAGTTGTTCGATTTACTTTTTGAGTATGCAAGAACACCACTTGATGAAAGAGAAACGCAACAAAAGTTTTATCTAAAATTTGCACCGTTGGGGGATGAAAGTCACTTCAATTATCTAAACTACAATTCGTCTTTGAATTGTATTAGATTAAACGACTGCTATCAAACGCCGATGTGTAAAACACAATTTACGCAAAAGGAAATCGACGATATAAAAGAAAAATTCAAGGTTACTCTTAGCGATTTTAAACAAATACCCGTTGAGGAAGAAGAGAAATAAAAGAATGGAGCGAGGAAGAATGATAACGAAAGAAGTAATTGAAGAACTTGAGAAAATGAATCTACGAACGGAAATATGCAGAGGACGTTTAATTGTTATTCATAATGACGGAGAGTACGTTGCTAGTGTAAGCTTAGTAAGAAGATTTGAAGCAAGTGTTGACTTTCGGGGTTTTAGGCGTAGTTTATCTGAAAATGAGAGGACGGCAGTATATTTCTTGGTGACTAGGCTTGCGGCAACTGACCTTGGAGATAGGGGCGAAGAACAGAAGTATTATTTGGAACACAAGTGGCTAGATGACAACCATTACAACGTATGGAACTGTTTGAATTTTCAATTTGAAACAAATGGATATTCAATCGGCAGCCCAATAAATTCGGAATATTCTAAAACACAGTTCACGCAAGCGGAAATTGATGAGATAAAAGAAAAACTCAATACGAACCTTGACGATTTTGAACAAGTACCTATTGAGGATAGGAAGTAGCAATGAACGATATGGAAAAAGCTTTCGAATTATTTGACGTATTAAATAGTGCGATTTACGGAATCGAAGATATAGGCGAATTTGACGATTACGATTTGGATGAGCGAGTGGAAAGTATTTATAAAAGTGTGGAAGAACTTAAGGTCGACGTTGTATCCATTTTAAAAGATTTGGGCATATCCGACAATTTTTTTCAAC
>NZ_JAXFOB010000016.1:0-30620 GCF_034180565.1 Ezakiella sp.
TTTGAATTTAATCTTTTTTATTGTTTGCCTATTTATATCACAAAATGGTTTTAAATTTGAGATTATAAATGTTCTCCTTGCGGTAATTGTGTCAATATTTGCAAGTTTAAATTTCAGCTTGCTTTACGGCATGTTCAGCTTGCTTGCGTTCTATTTCGGCAAAATATTTTATGTACGGGAATTGTTTTTTTCAATTAAGGATTCAAAAAATTATCCTATGGACATCTTTCCAAAAGTCATCTACAATCTTTTTGTTTACACGATACCGATAACTCTTATTAGTACAGTTCCGACGAAAATTGCGTTCGGTGAAAATCGTGCCGGCAAATATATCTTAATATCAATAGCCGGATTTATATTACTTTGTACTATTTTTAAATTACTCTCAAAGAAAGCACTGAAACACTATGTTTCGACGGGAAATTAAGATGAAAAAATATATAAGACTTTTTAAAAACGGAATATTAAACAGCAGTGCATTCAAAATGGACTTTTATTTTGGATTTATAACTATACCGATACAAGTTATCATAAGTTGGTACTTTTGGAAATATGCAAATCTGGAAAATGTCGGCAGAGGCTTTACGCTAAACTCGATTGTACTTTATTTTTTGATAGTAAATATTTTATCGATAATCTATTCACCCGCAATGTATGTGTGCTATGAAAGCATGGAACTTATAAACAGCGGAAACATAATAACTTGGATGACAAGACCGATAGACATCAGACTTTTAAAATTATTCGAAAAGCTCGGTAATTTTTTTGTTATTTCAATTGTTCCGATCGCTCTATATATAGTTTTGGCAATTTTTACAAAGAATATAACTTTGTCTGTGGCGCTTATGGGAATTGTATCAACATTTTTCGGGTTTACAATTTTATTTTTTGTGCAACTTATAATTGGGTTTCTAAGTTTTTGGTTCAATCAGGTGCTCACTTTCAGAGATATGATTTTTGACATAATGTGGATGCTCGGCGGAATTGTTTTACCGATTGATTTCTTCCCGGAACTTTTAAGAAATATTTCACTTTGGTCACCGCTTTCGTATTCATATTATATTCCTGCGAAAATTATGGCGGGAATAATGCCGGCGGAAGATATATTAAAATATTTAATCCTACAAATTGTGTGGATTTTAGGACTTTATATGCTATCCGGTTTGATTTATAAGAAAGGTAAAAACAAAACTGTGCAGGGAGGATAGAAATATTACACGATAAATAGTAGATTTTTAATAAAATTATTAAAAAAATAGTTATAGGATTTTTCTATAGCTGTTTTTTTGTGATTTAAATCTCTGTTAGATACAGGCTTACAGAACTTTTATGACTAAAAATAGCCGTTTTAGACCTATTGCAATATACAATATATTGGGGTATAATGTTAGTTGGAACGGGATTATACACCAAATGCCTGTGCTTGGTATTTGGTTTCAAATAAGAGGAGGATTTATGGAAGTTATTAAGAGAGATGGAAGGAGAGTTCCATTTGACAAGTCGAAGATTTCAATTGCAATTTTAAAAGCTATGAATTCTTCGTCGGGAATTTATGAAGAAGGTCTTGCGGAAAAGATTGCAGATGAGATTGAATCATTTGCAAAAGTAGTTAGTGAGCCGATGACGATTCACGGCATTGAAGAACAGGTGTATTATAAACTCATAACATACGGAAATGTGCAAACTGCAAAGGCTTACGAAAGCTACAGATCCGTTCAGGAGTACAAGAGACAAATAAACACGATTGACGAAGATGTTGTTGGAATTTTGAATCGTTCGAACACAAATGTTCTAAACGAAAATTCAAACAAGGATGCGAAGATTGTTTCGACTCAACGCGATTTAATTGCAGGCGAAGTTTCAAAGGATATCGCAAGAAGAATTTTGATGCCGACGGATATCGTTATGGCGCACGACAGCGGAGCAATTCATTTCCACGATATGGACTATATAATGCAGCCTATGTTTAACTGCTGCCTTATAAATCTTGAAGACATGCTTAAAAACGGCACATGTATCAACGGCAAAAAGATTGATTCACCAAAGAGTTTTCAAGTCGCTTGCACGGTTACCACACAAATCATTGCGCAAGTCGCATCAGGACAATATGGCGGTCAATCCATAAACGGTGTCGACAGAATTTTGGCGCCGTATGTAAGAAAGAGTTTTGAAAAGTATTTCAAAGATGCGCTCGACGATCAAAAGAATATTTATAAGATAGAGCCGAACGAAGAAATGGCTCGCGAAGTTGCTTGGAAACGCACGAAAAAAGAAGTGAGAGACGGCATTCAAACCATGCAATATCAAATAAATACTCTCATGACTACAAACGGTCAAGCACCTTTTGTAACGCTTTTCATGTATTTTAAGCCGGGCTATGAATACGAAAAAGAAGCGGCAATGATTACTGAAGAGATTTTAAAACAAAGACTCGAAGGTATTAAAAATGAAGCCGATGTTTATGTTACTCCGGCGTTCCCGAAACTTATTTATGTTTTGGATGAGCACAATGTACACAAGGACAGCAAGTATTATTATTTGACTGAGCTTGCGGCAAAGTGTACAGCAAAGAGAATGTATCCGGATTATATTTCCGCTAAGAAGATGAGGGAAATTTATGACGGCAATGTTTTTGCACCGATGGGATGCAGAAGTTTTCTCTCACCTTGGAAAAATGAAAACGGGGACTTTGTATTTGACGGAAGATTTAATATGGGCGTTGTCAGTTTAAATCTACCGCAAATCGGTATTATTTCCGGTCGAGATGAAAAGAAATATTTTGAAATCTTGGAAAAGAGACTTGAGCTTGCAAAGAAAGCGCTCATGTTCAGATATGAACTTTTGGAAAATATCACGAGTGATGTTTCGCCGATCCACTGGCAATACGGTGCAATCGCACGTTTAAAACCGCATGAAAAGGTGACGAAACTCCTTAAAGGCGGATATGCTACAATTTCGCTAGGGTATATCGGACTCTATGAAGCGTCGATCCTAGTGACCGGAGAAACGCACACAAAGGGTGGGCATGATTTTGCTTTAAAGGTTATTAGAAGACTCAGAAAAGCGGTTGAAGATTGGAAGAAGGAAACAAATATCGGATTTGCTCTCTACGGCACGCCGGCGGAAAGCCTCACAAACAGATTTGCAAAAATTGACCTTGCAAGATTCGGCTCAATAAAGGATGTTACTGACAAGGGTTATTACACAAACAGCTATCATGTCGACGTCAGAGAAGATATAAATGTATTTGACAAGTTCGATTTTGAGAGTGAATTCCAAGATCAATCCACAGGCGGTATGATTTCATATGCTGAAATTCCAAATATGACAAATAATATCGAGGCTGTTCTTACTATGGTCAAATACATTTATGACCATATAACATATGCTGAATTCAACACAAAGAGCGATTATTGTCACGAATGCGGATTTGACGGTGAAATTGTCGTTAACGATGACAATGAATGGGAATGTCCGCAATGTCACAACAAGGACAAGTCGAGACTCACTGTTATAAGGCGTACTTGCGGATATCTCGGCGAAAACTTCTGGAATGAAGGAAGAACAAAAGAAATTAAGTCGAGGGTTCTTCATATATAATGAATTTTGCTCAAATAAGAAAATATGATGTTGCAAACGGTACGGGTATTCGAACGGTAATATTCGTGACCGGTTGCACACACAATTGCAGGAATTGTTTCAATAAGGATTACCAGGACTTTAAATACGGCGATGTTTGGACGGACGCTGAAACCGAAAAGGTGATTAAGTATTTAGAGGACGACAATGTTTCAGGACTTACGCTTCTTGGTGGAGAGCCGATGCAGAATTTGGAATTGATTGACGTTTTAAAGTCTGTGAAAGCGAGTGTTAATAAATCCGTTTGGGTTTATTCCGGCTACACTTACGAAGAAATTATAGAGAATAAAAAGAGAACGGAGCTCTTGGAACTTTGTGATGTACTTGTCGACGGAAGATTTGTAGAGGAGCTCAAAGATTTAAAACTAAAGTTTAGAGGTAGTTCAAACCAAAGGATTATTGATGTTAAAAAAAGTATGGAACAAGGAAAAGTTGTTTTATTTATGGAATAGTAATTTCGACCGATTTATTTGTCGGTCGTTTTTATTTTGGACAATTAGAATGCACAAAGTGAACGGATGATATATTTATGCTATCGTCCGTTTTAAATTTTCGTTTATAAAAAAATTACAATAAATAAAAATTTTTAGAAAAAGATGACAAATGGCTACCGTTTGTAGTATAATGTAGTTGAGGTGAGCTCATGGATAAAAAAGAGTTAAGAAAAAATATTTTAAAAATGAGAGACTCTATGGACGAAGCTGATAGATTCGGTGCTGACGAAAGGGTTCTTTTGAAGCTGCTTGCTTTGAAAGAATATAGAGATGCAAATACTGTATTCACATTCGTAAGCTATAGAAGCGAAGTCGATACCAAGCAATTTATATCCGAGTCTTTAAGACGCGGAAAGAGGGTGTTGGTTCCTGTTGTCGACAATGACAAAAAGGAAATGATTCTTTCGGAACTTAAAAGTGCGGAGGAATTACAAACCTCAGACATGGGAATTTTGGAGCCGTGCGGCGAAAACATAAGACCGGTTGAACCGAAAATCGTAGATATTTGTGTTACACCGGGTGCTGTTTTTGACAGAAGAGGTTACAGAATCGGATATGGCGGAGGTTTTTACGACAAAATGATACCTAGATTTAGAAGCAATGCAAAAAAAATAGGTGTCGGTTATGATTTTCAATTGGTTGATGAAGTTCCGAATGAGGAACATGATCAAAGAATTGATATGCTAATTACAGATAAGGAAATTTATAAATTTTAATGGAGGAAATATGTCAAGATTTATTGGAACTGTTTCACGCGGAATAAGAACTAAAATTATTAAAAAAGGCGACAACCTTTCAGAGATTGTTGTAAACTCTGTTATGGATGCTGTCGCAAGTGAAAATATACCTATACACGATAGAGACATTGTCGGCGTTACGGAAGCTGTACTTGCAAGAAGTCAAGGAAACTACGCAAATACTGATGAAATCGGTGCGGATATTAGAAAGAAATTCGGCGGAGACCACATCGGACTCATCTTCCCGATTTTAAGTAGAAATAGATTTTCTGTCTGTTTAAAAGGAATTGCAAAAGGTGCAAAAAAAATAACTCTCATGCTTTCATATCCTGCCGACGAAGTCGGAAATCATCTTTTGACTTTGGAACAATTGGACGAAGCGGGAATGAAGGACTTAAGTCAACTTATGACCGAAAAAGAATACAGAGATAAGTTTGGCAAAAATTATCACCCGTTCACACATGTAGACTATGTTGAATTTTACAGAGAATTAATTGAAGCTGAAGGTGCAGAATGTGAAATTGTTTTCTCAAACGACCCTCTTCATATTTTAAATTATACAAATAAGGTTTTAACAGCTGACATTCACTCAAGAAAACGTACGAAAAAGATTTTAAAAGACGCAGGTGCACTCGTTTATAATATTGAAGATGTTTTGAATGAACCTGTTGGTGATAGCGGATACAACAAGGAATACGGACTTCTCGGAGCAAATAAATCTACAGAAGACAGTGTAAAGCTGTTCCCGCGCGATTCATTTAAATTCGCAAACGATTTGCAAGAAAGATTTAAAGAAGCGACCGGAAAAAATGTTGAAGTTCTTGTTTACGGTGACGGCGCATTCAAAGATTCAGTCGGACAAATCTGGGAACTTGCCGACCCTGTTGTAAGCCCGGGCTATACAAAAGGGTTGGAAGGTGTGCCGAATGAACTCAAATTGAAATATTTGGCTGACAACGATTTCAAGGATTTGAAAGGTGAAGAATTAAACAACGCTATTCTTGAAAAAATTAAACACAAATACGACGAAAATGCAGTTCACAATGAAAATGAAAAACTTGGAACAACTCCAAGAAAATTGACAGACCTCATTGGAAGCTTGTGTGACCTTACAAGTGGCTCAGGTGACAAGGGAACACCTATCATTTTGATTCAAGGATATTTCGACAACCTTGCAACTGAATAAAAAATATAGCGGAAGATTTTTCTTCCGTTTTTTTCTACATATAATTAAAATGGGATTGAGTTGTAAAAGATATTTTTTAAAAATCAAAAAACTTTTTGTTATAAGAAAAGGAATTATTATAAAAAATATTAAAAATATATATTCAGATAGAATATAAGTTAGAGATAGAATATTTAAACGAGAAATAAAATAATTATAATTGAAAGATTGTATTCTTATAATTTAAATTTAAGAGAATATGAATAATATATGAATGACAAATAAAGCGAGAGATAAATATATAAGAGAAAATTTTTTGCAAATAAATATATAAGTATATTTATTAAAATTTGTATAAATATATTTCGACAGAGATATATAACAAAATATATAATGACAAAAACTGAAAAAAATAGTTTGGGAATAAATTAAAATCAAATAAATTTATAGTAAACAAATTTATTTGTATATTTTAGAATTATAATTTTAAAACTATCAGAGCTTCAGCATTAAAAAAGATGTACAGTGAACAATCTGTACATCTTTTTTAATTTATATAAATTTACTAACGAAAGGAGAATGCTTATAAATTATTAATTGCGTAGTTTTTGTTGCTAAATCCTGCAATTGATGTTTGCGGATATAAATTTTGGTCCCAGTTGTGGTCCTTAGCGATTTGCGTAGAGCCAACCATAAGGTATCCGAAATTTCCATTGTTTGCTACGTCGTTCCAAGTGGTGTCAACGTGGTACCATTCGTCATTTAACTTAACGATGTTCCATGCGTGTGAACCCCAGTTGTTGTATGAATATGAAGTTCCAACGACGACTTTAGATTCCAGACCGGCTTCTTTAGCCATCATTTGAAATAGACCTGCATATGCTGCGCATACGCCTTTGCCACTTTCAAGGATTGCATATGGAGAATGAATTGCAAGACCGTTTGGAAGAGTGCTTCTTCCGGAATTGAGCTCATCATATGCATATTTGGCATGGTCAACTATATATTTATTTATCAATTCTACTTTTTTATCATCAGATATATTTTTCGGGAATGTAGAAACGATATTTTTTACCATTTGATTGTATTTATTTTCTTTCTCAAGACTTACGGAATAATCAAAGTTAAACTTAATCTTTACATTTCTGTAGTAACCGTTTTGAAGAGGTCCTTCAGCTGTAACAGTTTTAAAAATAATACTTTGCGGAACATTTTCGTCCGATCTTAATGCGCTCCAAATTTGATTTATAAAAGAGCTGTAATATTCTTTTTTGATTTCCGATAATTGGAATATATAACTTTTTTCGTGTCTTTGTGTTGCTTTAACAAGTTCGTTATATTGAGATAAGTACTTAGGATTAATCTCATTCTTTGCGTTGTTTGTATTTGCGAAATTTATTTTAATCCCATTATTTTTGCCACTAGATTCTCCATTGATTTGGATTTCAGGTTTTTCATCATCGTTGGCTATGTAATCAAATTTGCGAGTGTTTTGATTTATGTCATAGCTCCCAAGAGGGGGTCCCATAATGTCATACATCATGTTTGTATGAGTGTTTTTGTGTATATCATTTGAATTAGGCTGTGCAATTATTGTCGTCTGTATTGTGGGCAGTGCGATCATTGCTGTTAATAGAAGCGCTATATTTGTTTTAATATTAATTCTTTTAAACATATTGCTTTTTCCTTTCTTTGTTATTATTCAGACAATTACTATAAATTAGCTATTAATAATTATATAAATTACAAGACTTTATTAAAAACTCTAGTATTAACTTGTCTGTATTTATTATATACCCAGAAAAACAGAAATTAATTACAAAATATTAAATTAATTATAATGAATATTCTTAAAATAATTATAAAACATAAAGAAAATAGAATTAATTAATTAATCTATATAAATTAAATTTAAAAATTAAAGATGATATTTATAAAAATAAAAATATTTGGGAATTTATTATATAGAATCTAACGTACAATAATATAAATATAAATTAAACGGTAAATAATTATATAAATATTACTAAAATTTAATGCAAATCTTTATTTTAAATTTTTTAATGCCGAAAGTGTTTAAACATGCATAATACGGGTATATATTTCATAGGTCAAAGATGGTCAAAAGAGTTTGACTAAAGAATAAATTTTTTATTTTGAGGTGAATTTATGCAATATAAAGATTATTATAAAATTTTGGGCGTCGAAAAAACCGCTACAAAAGAAGAAATAAAGAAAAAATTTCGCCAATTGGCGAAACAATACCATCCGGATTTGCATCCGGGGGATGAGGAAGCGGAAAAGAAATTTAAGGAAATTAATGAAGCATATGAAGTTTTGAGCGATGATAAGAAAAGAACCACATATGACAATTTCGGTTCGAACTATAATTTCCAAGGCGGACAAAATTTCGACCCAAATTCATATGGCTTCAGTCATTTTACAAGTGGCGGTGCCGGAGACTTTTCGGACTTTTTCAATTTGATTTTCGGCGGCAATTTTAAAGGCGGAGATTTCGGAGGAGGAGCCGATTCGAGTACAGGCTTCGGTGGATTCTCTGATTTGTTCGGAGGCAGAAGGCGCGCACAAAGAAAAGAGCCCTATGAGTCAAATTTGGATGTAACTATAGAAGAACTCCAAAATGGAACTACAAAAAAGCTTACACTTAATATAAATGGAGTAAATCATAATATAGATGTAAAAGTTCCAAGGGGTATGACGCCGAACAAGAGGATTAAAGTTAGAGGTTCAAAATGGGGAATAGACAGAGACATTTTGTTTTCTATAAATGTTAAGGGAAACAATGAAAAGCTTGAAGGACTTGATATTATAAGAGAGCTTGAAGTTTATCCGTGGGAAGCTTATTTCGGAGGAGAACAGGTTGTTGAAGTTGGAGATGACAAGATTAAGCTAAAGCTTCCGAAAAATATTGAATCAGGAAAGAAGATAAGAATAAAATCAAAAGGTTTTAAAGATATGAAAGGAAACAAAGGGGATTTATTCTTCAAGGTCAAGATTAAAAACCCGAGCAGTTTAAATGAAGAACAGGAGAAAATGTATAGATCTTTATACGACAGTTTTAATAAGTAATATTTGAAAGGAGTGATTTCTATGAATGATAAAAATTTTACGGTTAAAACGGCGGAAGCATTAAACGGAGCAGTTCGTTTAAGAGAGGAGTACAGCAATGCGACAGTAACACCGGTGCATCTTTTTTCGGCTGCACTCAGTATAGAGAGTGTTATGAGTTTACTGATTTCAAAAATGGGGATCAGTATTCCGGAAATTTTGGGCGATGTGAAAATGCTATTGGAAAATATGCCTAAAACGTCCGGTGGACAAAATTATATGTCCCGTGGTTTGGAAGATATTATTAATTCGGCAGATAAGAAACGTGCAGATATGAAAGATGAGTACCTTTCATTGGAACATGTTCTTCTTGCAATGCTCGACAATCAGGGAGATTTAAAAAATATTTTTAATAAGTATGGTATAGAAAAAAATAAAGTTATGGAGGTGCTTATGAATATTAGAGGTAATCAAAATATAAATACAGATAATCCGGAATCAACCCTCGATGCTCTGAACAGGTTCGGCAGAGATTTGGTCGGACTTGCAAGGGAAGGTAAGATGGACCCGGTTATAGGTAGAGATGAAGAAATTAGAGATGTAATAAGAATATTATCGAGACGTACAAAGAACAATCCGGTTCTTATCGGTGAACCGGGCGTCGGAAAAACGGCAATTGTCGAAGGACTCGCACAAAGAATAGTAAAAAATGACGTGCCGACCGGTTTAAGAGATAAAATTATTTATGAACTTGATATGGGCGCACTTATTGCAGGTGCAAAATATAGAGGCGAATTCGAAGAAAGACTTAAGAGTGTTTTGAACGAAGTGCAAAAGTCAAACGGTGAAATTATTCTTTTTATAGATGAAATTCACAATATTGTAGGCGCCGGCAAAACAGAAGGCGCAATGGATGCGGGAAACCTTTTGAAGCCTATGCTTGCAAGGGGTGATATACATTGCATCGGTGCGACGACGCTCGATGAATATCGCCAATATATTGAAAAGGATGCTGCACTTGAAAGAAGATTTCAAAAGGTTTACGTCGGCGAACCTTCCGTTGAGGATACGATCTCGATTTTGCGTGGACTAAAGGAAAAATACGAAGTACACCACGGAATAAGAATTTCTGACGGCGCTGTTATTGCGGCTGCAACAATGAGTGACAGATATATCACGGACAGATTTTTACCGGACAAAGCGATCGACTTGATGGACGAAGCTTCGGCACTCGTCAGAACGCAAATCGATTCTAGCCCGGTTGAGATTGATGAATACGAAAGAAAAATTCTTCAACTGGAAATCGAACGCGAAGCTCTCAAAAAAGAAACCGACGATGCATCAAAAAAGAGACTTGAAAATATTGAGACGGAAATAGCTGAACTCAAGAAAAAATACGAAGTTTTAAGAGAAAAGTGGGAAGAGGAAAAGAGCAGCATTGAAAAAATTAAGAATCTCAAAAAAGAAATAGACGATGTCAAGACAGAAATAGAACTTTCGGAAAGAAACTATGACCTCGAAAAATCTTCGGAATTAAAGTTCGGAAAATTGCCGAAACTCATGGAAGAGCTTAAGACTTTAAACGAAGAAACCGCAGAAGACAAGATTTTAACGACGGAAGTTACCGAAGAAACGATCGCGCAAGTCGTGAACGGATGGACGGGAATTCCGGTTGCGAAATTAACCTCAACAGACAGGGAAAAGTTGTTGAATCTCGACGACGAACTTCACAAGAGAGTTGTAGGTCAAGATAAGGCGGTCGAAGAAATTGTCGATGCAATTTTAAGGAGTCGTGCAGGTCTACAAAACAAGAATCGTCCGATCGGCAGCTTTATTTTCCTAGGACCGACAGGTGTGGGTAAGACGGAACTCTCGAAAGCGCTTTCGGAATATCTTTTTGATGACGAAAAGAATATGGTTAGAATCGACATGAGTGAATATATGGAAAAATTCTCGGTTTCACGTTTGATTGGTGCACCTCCGGGATATGTAGGCTATGAAGAAGGCGGACAACTCACCGAAGCTGTGAGAAGAAGACCGTATTCGGTAGTGCTTTTTGACGAAATCGAAAAGGCGCATCCGGATGTGTTCAATCTGCTTTTACAAGTGCTCGACGACGGACGTTTGACTGACAATCGTGGACGCGTGGTTGATTTTACAAATACAATTTTAATCATGACATCAAACATCGGTTCGCCGATTTTGCTTGACGGAATTGATGAAAACGGAGATATTCTTCCGGAAGCTGAAAATGATGTTATGGAAAGGCTTAGAAATTCTTTCAGGCCGGAGTTTTTAAATAGAGTCGACGGAATTGTAATGTTTAAACCGCTCACAAAGGAAAACATGAAGAAGATTATAGACATTTCAGTCAAGTCACTCAATGAAAGACTCGAAGAAAAAGGAATCACAGTTTTATTTACGGATGAAGCAAAGGATTATTTAATTGAAAGAAGTTACACTCCTGAATATGGCGCAAGACCAATCAAGAGATTTATCTCATCTTCGGTCGAAACTGCGCTTGCAAAACAAATTATAAAAGGAAATATTTTGGACGGAGACGAGGTCGTCGTTCGTGTAAAAGATGAAGAACTTTTCTATGATGTTCAAAAATAGTTAAAAAAAGGGTTATTTCGGTAGCCCTTTTGTTTTTTTACTCCGGATTTTGGGTAAAAATTGCATGAGGTGGTAAATTTGAAAATCACATTGACGGACAATGCGAGAGAGCGTTTTAACGAACTCAATGCGAACAATGTTAGAGTATATATACAAAACTATTCATGATGTGGAGTGAGTCTTGGCGTGCTCCCGGACATAGAAAGAGATAACGATGAAAAATTTGCGGTTGATGAGTTGACGTTTTTGGTGGAAAAAGGGCTTTTGGAAATAGTAAAGGGCGACATCAAGGTTGACTATACAAACAGTGGATTGAGACGTGGCTTTAAGGTTTATCAATAAGGAGGTTGTATGAAAACATTTAATCTGGATAAAGATGATACGCTTTTTTTATTTATAGATTTTCAGGAAAAACTTATGCCGGCGATGTATGATAATGCAAAAGTTATCGATGTTTCGAAAAAGGCTTATGAGTTTTCTAAGCTGGCGGATGTCGAGTGTCTTTTTACAACCCAGTACAGAAGGGGACTTGGAGGGCTTGTAGATGAATTTAGGGATGAAGATGAAAAAGCACTTGATAAAACTGAATTTTCGTGCTATTTAAATCCTGAAATCAAAGAGACGATTGACAAGCTTAACAAGAAAAATATTGTTTTATTTGGACAGGAAGCACATATTTGCGCATTTCAAACGGGGCGCGATTTGCTCGAAGCGGGTTACAATATTTTTGTAGTTGAAGAAGCGATGACTTCAAGAACTCCGGAAAACAAGAGAAACGGCGTAGAACTTTTGCGAGATATGGGTGGATATATTATAAATTTCGAGCTATTGGTATTTGATATTCTTAAAGATGCAAAGCATTCCTGTTTTAAAGAAGCGCAGGCACTTATAAAATAATTAATATGACGGACCTATTTCGGTCCGTATTTTTTATGTGAAAATTTTAACTCCATCGAACGATTTAAATAAAGCGTTTTTGGATGAAAATTTGAAGTATTTATGTTATAATTAATATTAATGGAGGCTATACAATGCAAAAAAACGAACGAAATTTAACACTGCTTGCTGACTTTTATGAATTCACAATGTCAAACGGATATATAAAACTTGGCAGGGGTGAAAAAATTGGATATTTTGACTATTTTTTCAGGTCAGTACCCGACGACGGGGGTTACGCTTTGTTCGCCGGTCTGACACAGCTAATTGAATATTTGGAAAATCTTAAATTTGATGATGAAGATATAGAATTTTTTAGAAGTAAAGGAATATTTTCCGAAGAATTTTTGAAAAAACTTAAAGAGTTTAAATTTGAATGTGACGTTTGGGCCATCGAAGAAGGCTCTGTGATTTTTCCGCACGAACCGATTGTAACCGTAAGGGGACCTTTGTATCAAGTTCAAATGATTGAAACGATGCTTCTTCTAATTTTGAACCATCAATCACTCGTTGCCACAAAAACTTCGAGAATGGTCAGAGTCGCAAAGGGAAGAGCGATAAGTGAATTTGGAAGCAGACGTGCTCACGGTGCGGATGCTGCAAACCTTGGAGCAAGAGCCGCATATATAGGTGGAGCTGCCGCAAGCGCAAACACATACACCGATAGACATTTGGGAATTCCGGCAACCGGAACTATGGCTCACTCATGGGTTCAAAGTTTTGACAGTGAACTTGAAAGCTTTAGAGCATATGCAGAAGTTTATCCGAGCGCGTGCCTTCTTTTGGTCGACACATATGACGTTTTAAGATCAGGCATTCCGAATGCTATAAAAGTGTTTAATGAGCTTAATGAAAAGGGATACAGGCCTCTCGGAATAAGAATTGACTCCGGCGATATTGCATATCTTACAAAAGAAACTAGAAAAATGCTCGATGCAGCAGGATTTGAAGATGCGAAAATTGTTGTTTCAAACAGTATGGACGAGTTTAAAATAAGAGATCTTCTAAACCAAGGCGCTAAAATCGACAGTTTTGGCGTCGGTGAAAGACTTATAACTGCGAAGAGCGACCCTGTTTTCGGCGGGGTTTATAAGCTTGTTGCGATGGAAGAGGACGGAGAAATTATTCCGAAGATAAAAGTTTCCGAAGATGTTGTAAAGATTACAACTCCGGGATTCAAACAAATTTATAGAATATATAATAAGGATACAGGATTTATGGAAGCGGATTTGGTCTGTCTGCACGACGAACCGGCTCCAAACGGCGAACCGCTTGAAATTTTCCACCCGCTATATACATGGAAGAGAACGACTCTTGAAAATTATTATGCGGAACCTTTGATGAAAAAGATTTTTGAAGGTGGAAAACTGATTTATAAAAATCCTGATATAGAAGAGATCAGAGATAAGGCAAAAGTGGCTCAGGAGAAACTTTGGGATGAAATTAAAAGACTCGATGATCCACATTCATATTATGTGGACCTTTCGCCGAAACTTTATCAACTTAGATATGATTTGTTGAAAGAAGGAAAAAGATTATGACAAAGGCGCTTTATCGAGTGCTTCGCCCTAAAACATGGAGCGAAGTGGTCGACAAAGATTTAATCGTCGAGGTTTTAAGAAATCAGGTTAAAAACGATTCCGTTTCTCACGGATATTTATTTTGCGGACTCAGAGGAACGGGTAAGACGAGCTGTGCAAAAATTTTGGCAAGGGCAGTAAACTGTTTAAATCCTCATGACGGTGAGCCATGCAATGAATGTGAAAACTGCAAGGCAATTCTCGAAGACAGAGCAGTTGACGTTTTGGAACTTGACGCCGCTTCGAACAACGGGGTCGACAATATAAGGGAGCTCAAGGAACTCGGAGTTTATCCGCCGACAACTTTAAAAAAGAAGGTATATATTATCGACGAAGCGCATATGCTTTCGAACTCCGCTTTCAATGCACTTTTAAAAATTTTGGAAGAACCTCCGAAGCATCTTATATTTATACTTGCGACGACAGAGCCTGAAAAATTGCCGGATACTGTAAAATCACGACTTCAACGTTTTGATTTTCATGGGATTTCAAAGGACAGGCTCGAGGATTCTTTAAGAAATGCTGCAAAAGGTTTGAAGGAAGAAGTTTCTGACGAAGTTTTCGGAATTATCGCGGACAACGCCGGCGGCTCAATGAGAGATGCGCTGTCGATGCTCGACCAGCTTTTGTCGATCCCGATAAGACCTATAACGCCGGAAATTATTTCATCACTTCTTGGATTTACAGGGATTGACGAAATAGCTCCACTCCTTACGGATATTTTAAATCATGATGTTTTGGGTGTTATGAACGAAACTGCGGACATAATGAAAAGAGGTAGGTCCGGAGAAAAAACGCTTTATGCGTTAATGAAAGCGTGTCGAGATTTGTATCTTGTGAAGATGGGAGAAACGGACGGTCTGTCAACAAAAAGAAAAGAAGTTCTCGAGAAAATAAGTGAATATGTCGACGAAAACAGGATACTTGACTTGATTGAATCTTTTAGAAAGCTTATAGACGGCATAAATTATGCATATGACGAGGCGCTTATGTTTCAAATGGGTCTTGTTGAGATTGCTAGAAACAGAGCGGTCACGACTTCGGTTTCAAATTCGAGAGAAACAAAAATTCCGAAATTTGTAAAAGAGAAAAAAGAAACGGATTTCAATGAGCTTTTTTCGAAAAATGTCGAAAAAAATGAAGCTAAAGTCCAAAACGAAAAAACAAAGTCGGAACCATCGGATACAGATAAAGAAAAGCTTGAGAAAGATGAAATGAAACCGATAAAAAATGAGGTGAAACAAAAAGACAAAAATGAGAAGCCTCAAAAGGAATCGGATTTTGAAGAAAGACCTTTCTTTGAACCTGAGGAATCGGACTATTTAAATTTAGATGAAGAATTTACGCCTGATGTTTCAGGGTGGGAAAGTAAAACAAATGTAGCTCCGAAAAAAGGCGAAAAAGAAGTCGAATTAAAAAAAGCTGAAGAGCCTGAAGAAGTTGTAGAAGAAGAGAAAGATTTAAAAGATTCTATTGAAAGAAAGAAAACGGGAACAGATGATTTATCAAAAGCGGAAGAAAAGATAGAAGAAGATGAAGAGGGCGATGACGGCACTCTTCAAAATGAAGAGGGCGAAAAGATGTTTGATAAAATTGTCGAAGGGAACCCGCTTCTACAATCTTCGAAAAACAATTATTATATAAAATTAATAAAAAAGAAATTGATTTTTACTCCGAAAAATTCGGAAGAAGATTTTATTTTTAATAGCTCAAAAAAAGAGCTTACAGAAAAAATGAACGAAATCGTCGGTGGTGGCGCATCTGTTGAGATAAGGTCATCAAACACAGAAATGCAAAGAGCAATTGATTTATTCGGCGATAAACTCGAAATAAGATAAAAGAAAGGAAGTTATTTATGAGAAATTTTAATGGCGGCGGAAATATGAAAAATATGATGAAGCAAGTTCAAAAGCTTCAAAAGGACATGGAAACAAAGAGAGAAGAAGTTGCAAATCAAGAGTTTGAGGTTTCAAGCGGCGGCGGTGTTTGTACAGTTACAATTAACGGAAACAAGGAAATCACAAAAATCGTGCTCGACCCTGAAGTAGTCGATCCGGATGATGTAGAAACACTTTGCGACCTTATTATGGCAGCTGCAAATGAAGCAATCAAAAAAGCTGACGACGAAATGGAAAATGCAATGGGACAATTTACTAAAGGTCTCAATATGCCGGGATTGTTTTAATGAGTCTTAACGCACTTGAAAATTTGGTCGACAGACTTGCGGCGCTTCCGGGAATTGGAAGAAAAAGCGCAAAAAGGTTGGCGTATTATATTATAAATATGCCGCAAGCTGATTCCGACAATTTGGTTTATGCGATAAGTCTTGCAAAAAAATCGATTCAAAAGTGCAAAATTTGCGGAAACTATTCGGAAAAGGAAGTATGTAACATTTGCTCGTCGGAGATGAGAGACCATTCGAAACTTATGATTGTACAAAATCCGAAGGATGTGGATTCTTTTGAGAATTCGAACTGTTATGATGGACTTTATTTTGTTTTAGATGAAGAACATTTGGACCCTTTAAAAGGAATAGGTCCGGAAGAAATGGGTTTCGGAAGACTTAAGACCAGACTCGTTCAAGATGATGGAATTAACGAAGTTATTCTTGCACTAAACAGCAATGTTGAGAGTGAGCAAACGGGGCTTCTTTTGAAGGCGCTTGTCGAAGAATCGGGCAAGAAAGTCACGAAGATTTCGCAAGGCATACCTGCGGGCGGAGTTTTGGAATATTTTGATTCCGCAACAATAAGACAGGCTTTTGAAAACAGACGAGAAGCATAACAAACACAGATCAAAGGAGAATATATGGACAAATTTAAATTAATAAAAAAAGAACATATCAATGAACTTAACAGCGATGCACTTCTTTATGAACACGAAAAGACAAAGGCGAGAGTTTTAAAAGTCGAAAATAACGATGAAAATAAAGCTTTTGGAATCGGTTTCAGAACAGTTCAAAATGATGACACCGGAGTTTGCCACATTTTGGAACACTCGGTTCTTTCGGGTTCCAGAAAATACAAGACAAAGGAACCGTTTATGGACCTAGTTAAATCGAGTCTTCAAACATTTTTAAATGCTATGACCTTTGACGACAAGACTATCTATCCTATTAGCTCGAGAAATGAAAAAGACTTTTTCAATCTCATGGACGTGTACATGGATGCGGTTCTTTTTCCTGATATTTACAACAACGAAAAGATTTTTATGCAAGAGGGTTGGCACTATGAACTTGAAAACAAGGATGCGCCGCTCACGATAAACGGCGTTGTTTATAACGAGATGAAGGGGGCAATGAGCTCAGACATTTCGCAAGTCATGGATAAAATTGCAAGACATTTATATCCGGATTCAACATATAACACAAACTCGGGCGGAGATCCGGAATTCATTCCGACTCTTTCAAGAGAGGCGCTTTTGAATTACCACAGAGAAAAATATCATCCGTCAAACTCATATATTTTCTTGTATGGAAACGGCGACACAAATAAAGAACTTGAATTTTTGGACGGTTATTTGAGTGAGTTTGAATACAAGGATGTTAAAAATCCAATGAAATATATAAAACCGCTCGAAAAAAATATCGATGTTGAAACCACTTATTTCGGTGAAGCAAAGCCGAAAAACGATTTCTTTGTAGTTTCATATCTTGCGGGCGACTCGACCGACAACTTGAACAATTTGTGCCACGAAGTGATTACACGTGCGCTTGTTACTGAAGATGGTGCACCGATTAAGGACAGAATTCTTTCGGAGGGTCTTGCAACCGACGTTGAAACTATGTATAGCGTTGGAACTGTGAACAATTTATCTATTATTGCTAAAGGCATGAACGCCGAAGATAAGGATAAAATTTTAAAGATTATCGATGAAGAAATTGGAAGCCTAATCAAGTCAGGACTCGATGAGAAATTATTTAAATCGATTCTTCATCAACTTAAATATGAAATAAAGACATACGGCGACACGCCGCATCTTGGAATTATGACATATATAAGAGCATTCCAAACATGGCTTTACGATAAGGACCCGATTGATGCGCTAAAATTTGACGATGAGTTTGAAAAGCTTGAAAACGATTCTGAGCTTGTACAGAAATATGCAAAAGATTACTTTGACGGCTACAGAATGACGATGCTCGTAAAGCCGGATCCGGAGCTTGGAAAGAAAAGAGAAGAAGAACTCAAAAAGAAACTTGCGGAACACAAGAAGAGCTTGAGCGACGCAGAACTCGAAGAAATCATCGAAAAGACAAAGGAACTTCATGAGTTCCAATTGAGCGAAGACAGCGAAGAAGCAAAAAAGACTCTTCCAAGACTCAATGTTAAAGATTTGAGTGACAACCTTCAAAAAGCAAATGAAAAAGTTGATGGAAACATTTCTTCATGTGAAGCTTTTACGGGCGGAGTGACTTATATGGACGCTCTCGTTCCAATTGATGATATGGACGATGAAAAGCTCCAAGCAATTACGCTTTTGTCGGATTTGGTTGATAGAATCGATACCGAAAAGTACAACTACAAAGATTTAAATACGGAAATAAATCTCATTTCATATGACTTTAACGTCAATATAATGACGAGCAAATATTATGAAAAGAACGAAGCTTCAATCTTTTTGTCAAAGAAGCTGAGCTCGGACGGTGACGATTTTGAAAAGGCATATGAACTCTTTGAAGAAGTTCACAAAACTACTGTTTTTGACAACACAAAGAAAATCAAAGAAATTTTAAATACGATGATTTCCGATTTGAAACTCAAAGCAGTTATGACAGGTATTGCCATAACGAGAACCGAAGCGATGAAAAATGTGAACAGAAGATTTGCAATCGATGCAAAAATTTCGGGTGCAGATTATATAAAATATATCGAAAAAGTCGCAGCGATGGATGATGTTGAGATGAAAAAATATCTCGAAGATATGTATGAAATTTATAAAAACATTTTCGATGAAAAGGGATTCTATCACATCACATCAGACAGCGAAGGCATCGAAAAGGCGGTAGCGGTTCTTGATAAAAAGGGTTTAAAAGTTGACGGAGAAATCGACAAAAAGAAATTTGCTCTTAAAAACAACCCGGGCACAACAACGGCGCTTGTTGCAATAACGGATGTAAACTACTGCATCGACGCAGGAATTTTACCGAAAACTTCCGGAAGCGATTCAGTTGTGAGAAATATGCTTTCAAACAGTTTCCTACACGACAATATTCGCGCAAAGGGCGGCGCATACGGCGACGGAATAAGTCAATCAGATGACTGTGTTGTATTCTATTCGTACAGAGACCCGAACCTTCAAAATACATTTGACGTTTTTGAAAAGTCGATGGATTGGCTTAGAGGACGCGACCTTAAAGAAGAACAAATTGATGACCTTATTATTGGCTCGTACAACTCGTTCGACCCGAACCTCACACCGAGAATGAGATCGCTTAGGGATTTCTCGTACAGAATCAACGAAACTTCTGTTGAAGATTTGGAAAAGAAATTAAAAGAAGCGCTTGCGACAAAGAAGGAAGACTTCGCAGACTATGCGGACAGACTTGAAGCTGCAATGAAAAATAAAGGAAGAGCCGTTTTTACAAATGAAGACGGATACGAAAAATCAAAAGATATGTGGCAAGAAAAGAAGGATTTGAAATAACAAAATAAATGGATGCGGACCTATATGGAGTAGGAGGCATCCATTTTTTGTATTAATATATTTATAAAATGTGAGCACACAAATTTAATTTATAATTTATTAAATGAGTAAAAATATCTAAATTCAAGTGGGTTAAATATTATTGCATGAAGTTTTACTGTAATTTTGATTAAAAAACACCCTCTTTATCGAATTGCACGACAATGAGGGCGCAAAATTAATATTCTATTTTTTCTTTTATAAAATCGCCGTTTCTAAGGTCGATGTATGCTTGTTGAATTTCTTTGGGGGTGTTCATTACAATAGGACCTGCCCATGCAACCGGTTCATCGAGCTTTTTCGAACTTATATACAAAACTTGCGCTCCGTCGGTTAAACTTTTTATACGAACGCTGTCGCCGTCGCTCAGTTTTGCGGCGGTTTTTTCTTTTACAACTTCGCCTGCAACTTCGATGTCGCCAAAAAGAGTGAAGAGCATTATCGACTCGTCGTTTGCCGTACTATTTTCAAACACAGCTCCTTTATCTAGGTGGATATCGTAGTAATTAAACGGCAAGCGCTCGCCCTTGTAACCGTGGTGTTCACCATATTGACCGGCAAGAAGACGAAGTTTGCCTCCTTCAATATCAAGTTCTTTTATATCAATTCTTAGTTGAAAACAAATATGTATATTATTATATTGTTGCTATTTTATAGAAGTTATGTTATAATTATTTTGTTATTCATTTGGGGCATTGGCGCAGTTGGGAGCGCGCCACACTGGCAGTGTGGAGGTCAGGAGTTCGAGCCTCCTATGCTCCACCAAACAAAAAAACCTGCATGCGCAGGCTTTTTTTATTTCAAGATTTTAAATTTCTTCGGTAGCTTCAACTTCTTCGGTAGCTTCAACTTCTTCGGTAGCTTCAACTTCTTCGGAAACTGTTTCAGTTTCATCCTCAGAATCAACTTGTGAATCAATCAATTCATTATAAACTTTGTAGATTGCTGTTTCAATTTTTGTTCTCATATCGTTGTTGATAGGGTGACAGATGTCTTTGAATTCTCCGTCTTTAGCACGTCTTGAAGGCATTGCAATGAAAAGACCGTTTACACCTTCGACGATTTTCAAATCGTGTACAACAAATTCGTCGTCAAACGACACACTTGCTACAGCTTTGAGTTTACCGCTATCGTTTAAGAGTCTAACTCTAACATCAGTAATTTGCATGATTTTCACCTCGTGTTTTAAATACTTTTCTTTATTGAAAAGATTATCTTATTATACATCATTTGTTAAAGAAAGTCAACTATGTAAAATTATCATGTTAAAGTTTTTTAATTTAAAAGAAATTAATTATTTATAGCAGAGAAAATCTCTGACTTGATATTTATTGGAAAAATTGATATAATAACTAATAATGATTTTATGAAATTAGAATAAAAAGGATAAATTATGAGTATAGATTTTAAAAATATAAAGGAAATACATTTCATCGGCATCGGCGGAATCGGAATGAGTGCAATTGCTGAAGTTCTTTTGTCGAGAGGCTATAAAGTTACAGGCTCGGACAGAAAGATTACGCCTATGTGCGAAAAACTTATTTCAAAAGGCGCAGAAGTTTTTGCACCGCAAAAAAGAGAAAATATTAAAAAACCGAATCTTGTTGTTTATACGGATGCAATAAGCGAAGACAATGAAGAACTTCAAAGAGCGAGAGAACTTGGCGTTCCTGTTTTGGACAGAGCGACTGTTCTTGGAGAACTAATGAAGCTCTATAAAAAGTCAATTGCAATTACGGGGACACATGGAAAAACCACAACCACATCTATGCTTGCTACAATTTTTCACCACACAAACCTTAAACCGACAATACTTGTCGGCGGAAATTTGGATGAGATCGGCGGCAATGTTTTGGTTGGAGAACATGATATAATGCTTTCGGAATCGTGCGAATACAAGGGGAATATTTTAAAGTATTTTCCGACAACTGCAGTTGTTTTAAATATTGACGAGGACCATCTCGATTACTATAAGTCGATTTATGAAATAGAGCAGACTTTTATAAAGTTCATGGGAAATTTAAAGAGCGATTCTACTCTTATTATAAATGCCGACGAGCCGAATTTGATTCAAATTAAAAATTCCGCTCCGGGCAAGGTTATTACTTTCGGAGTGTATCAAGAGGCGGACTTTAGAGGCGTCAACGTATCTTATGATGAATCAGGTTTTGCTCATTATGAAGTGGAATATAAGGGAGAGAGTTATCCCGTAAATCTTCCGGTTATGGGTCTTCACAATGTTTTGAATTCACTAGCGGCAATTGCTACGAGTGTGAATGCTGGACTCGATATTAAGGAAGTTGTATCAGCGATTGAGCATTATAGACCTGTACATCAAAGGCTTGAAATGCTCGGGGAAAGAGAAGGCGTCACTGTTATGGACGATTATGCTCACCATCCGACGGAAATTATGGCAAGTCTAAACGCACTTAAAAATGCGCACTATAAGAGAATTTTCTGTGTTTTCCAACCGCACACATATACAAGAACAAAGATTCTTTTAAACGGTTTCGCTGACTCGTTTAAATTGGCGGACGAAGTGGTTGTAATAGACATTTATGCCGCAAGGGAAGTCGACAGAAAAGAAGTGCACTCGAAGGATTTAGTGAAAGCTATGCAGGAAAGGGGAATTCATTGTAAATATTTCCCGGGATTCGACGATGCGCTGGTATTTTTAAATGAAAATTTAAAGCCGGGAGATTTATTTATTACAATGGGTGCGGGCGATGTAAATACACTCGCTCACATGTATATCGAGCAATAAAAGTGATTTAAATCATAAATTTTTTGTAAAAAGTATTGCAATATTATTCACAGTGTGGTAAAATATAGTTAGTGAATAATTGTGAAGGAGATTTTTATGAAAAGACATGATATTCACAATAGAATCAAAGAATTTTAACCGTGGTCCAGGCCACGGTTGTTTTTTTGACTTTAGTACGATGAAATATAAACTATATCAAGGAGGTAAAAATGGACAAGATTGTATTAAACGGCAGTGATTTGACATTGGACCAATTGGTTGCAGTAACTAGATGTGGAGCAACAGTTGAGTTGAGCGATGAGGCAAAAGAAAGAATCAAAGCATCAAGAAGAATTGTAGACAAATTTGTCGAAGAAGAAAGAGTTGTATATGGTGTTACAACAGGATTTGGAAAATTTGCGGAAGTAATTATTCCGGAAGATGAAACAAAGGAACTTCAAAAGAATCTTATTATGAGCCACTCATGTGGTGTCGGCAATCCGCTTCCTGAAGACGTTGCAAGAGGAATTATGGTGCTTCGTGCAAACAACCTCGCAAAAGGCTTTTCAGGAATCAGACTTGAAACAACGGAAACAATTCTAAAAATGTTAAATGCAGGAATCACTCCGATTATTCCGGAAAAAGGTTCACTCGGAGCTTCAGGCGACTTGGCGCCACTTTCACACATGGTTCAACCGATGCTTGGACTTGGCGAATGCTATTACAAGGGCGAAGTTAGAAAATCTGTTGACGCTATGAAAGAAGCCGGTATTGAAACTATCGACCTCACAAGTAAAGAAGGTCTCGCTTTAATAAACGGAACACAAGTTATGACATCAGTCGGCGCTCTCACACTTTACGACGGAATGAATATTTCAAAAGTAAGTGACATTGCAGCTGCGATGACAATGGAAGCACTCGGCGGAATTATTGACGCATACGACCAAAGAATTGCTGATGTTCGTAAACACAACGGACTTGCAGCAACTTCAAAGAACGTTAGAACACTCCTTGAAGGTTCAAAGAATACAACAAGACAAGGCGAAGTTCGTGTTCAAGACGCATACAGCTTACGTTGCGTTCCACAAGTACACGCAGGATGTAAGGATGCTATAAATTATGTAAAACAAAAAGTTGATATTGAAATGAACTCGGTTACAGACAACCCGATTATTTTCCCGGACGATGAAATGTCAATTTCAGCAGGAAACTTCCACGGTGAACCGATGGCTCTTCCATTCGACTTTTTAGGAATTGCACTTTCAGAACTTGCAAATATTTCTGAAAGACGTCTTGAAAAGATGGTAAACCCGGCTCTAAGCCACGGACTACCTGCATTCTTATGCGTAAAAGGTGGAGTTAACTCAGGATTTATGATTGTCCAATACAGCGCAGCTTCACTTGTAAGTGAAAATAAAGTTTTGGCTCATCCGGCAAGTGTTGACTCAATTCCATCTTCCGCAAACCAAGAAGACCACGTTTCAATGGGAACAATTGCAGCTAGAAAGGCAAGAGACATCGCATTTAACACAAGAAAAGTTTTAGCTATGGAAATTCTTGCTGCATGCCAAGCAATTGATTTGAATAAATCAAGCGACAAACTCGCAAAAGCTACAAAAGCTGTTTATGACGAAGTAAGAAAAGTTGTTACATTCAACGATAAAGACAGAATCATGAACGTTGATATAGAAGCTGTTGACAAATTAATTGTTGACGGAATTATCATAAAAGCAGCTGAAGAAGCTGTTGGAACATTAGAAGTATAAGGAGGATACTATGGATATCAAAAACATCGATATTTCAGAAGCGATGACAATTAAGCTTCCTGAAACACTACCACCGAAGCTCGAATTTGACCCAAAAATCAGAAGAGCGCCAAAGCGTGAACTCACACTCTCAGAACATGAAATGAAGCTTGCTTTAAAGAATGCTTTGAGATATATTCCTGAAAGTCTTCACGAAACTCTTGCACCTGAATTTATGGAAGAACTCATGACAAGAGGAAGAATTTACGGTTACAGATACAGACCGGCAGGAAACATCAAGGCTAAACCTATCGATGAATACGAAGGAAAGACAATGGAAGGCAAGGCTTTCCAACTCATGATGGACAACAATCTCGACTTCGACGTTGCACTCTATCCATATGAACTCGTAACATACGGTGAAACCGGACAAGTTGTTCAAAACTGGATGCAATATAGATTGACACAAGAATATTTGAAGGTTATGACCGACGAACAAACTCTTGTAATGATGTCAGGTCATCCGATGGGACTCTTTAAATCAAACAAACAAGCTCCGAGAGTTATTATCACAAATGCTCTTATGGTTGGTATGTTTGACGACCAAGACCACTGGACAAAAGCAATCGCAATGGGCAACGCAAACTATGGACAAATGACTGCAGGTGGATGGATGTACATCGGACCTCAAGGAATTGTTCACGGAACATTCAACACAATTTTGAATGCAGGAAGATTAAAACTCGGTGTTCCTGAACACGGCGACTTGGCAGGACACATGTTCATTTCATCAGGTCTCGGCGGAATGAGCGGCGCACAAGGAAAAGCTGCAAAGATTGCTAAAGCTGTCGGACTTATTGCTGAAGTTGACTTGTCAAGAATCGAAACAAGACTTGAACAAGGATGGATTGACGAATACAGCGACAGTTGTGAAGAAGTGTTCAAGATGGCTCAAAAGGCTGTTGACAATAAAGAAGCAAGATCAATTGCATACTATGGAAATATCGTAGACTTGCTCGAATATGCTGTAGATAACGATATTCATATCGAACTTCTTTCAGACCAAACTTCATGTCACGTTCCGTATGACGGAGGTTATTGTCCACAAGGCATGACTTTCGAAGAAAGAACAAAGATGCTCGCAACAGACCACGAAGGATTCAAGAGAGAAGTAGATAAATCTCTTCGCCATCACTATGAATTAATTAAAGCGTTGGTTGCAAAGGGAACTTACTTCTTCGACTACGGTAACTCATTCATGAAAGCTGTATTTGATGCAGGTGCAAAGGATATTGCTAAAAACGGAGTCGACGAAAGTGAAGGATTTGTATTCCCATCATATGTTGAAGATATTATGGGACCTATGCTCTTTGACTACGGCTACGGACCATTCAGATGGGTATGCCTTTCAGGTAAACACGAAGACTTGGTTAAAACAGACCATGCAGCAATGGAATGTATCGACCCTGAAAGACGCGGACAAGACAGAGACAACTACATTTGGATTCAAGATGCTGAAAAGAATCAACTCGTTGTAGGTTCACAAGCAAGAATTCTATACCAAGATGCTGGTGGAAGACTAAAAATTGCTCTTAAGTTCAACGAACTTGTAAGGAATGGAGAAATCGGACCTGTTATGCTCGGACGTGACCACCATGACACAGGCGGAACTGACTCACCGTTTAGAGAAACTTCAAACATCAAAGACGGCTCAAACATTATGGCTGACATGGCTACACAATGTTTCGCAGGAAACTGTGCAAGAGGAATGAGCTTGGTTGCACTCCACAACGGCGGCGGTGTTGGTATCGGTAAATCAATCAACGGCGGTTTCGGGATGGTTCTAGACGGCTCTGAAAGAGTTGACAATATTTTGAAGAGCGCAATGCTTTGGGATACAATGGTCGGAGTTTCAAGAAGAAGCTGGGCAAGAAACGAACACTCAATTGAAACAACAATTGCATACAACAAAGATAAAGAAAACAATTCACACATCACAATTCCATACATTGCTGATGATGAATTGGTAAACAGATTGGTTGAAGAAAATTTGAAAAAATGTTAATTTGGTGGCAGATGGGCTCACCTGTCTATCATAAGGCCGCTTTATAATGCGGCCTTTTAATTTTTTATAAAAATTTTTTTCTCAATCAATATTTAATGGGTAAAATATAATTGTAACAATATGATTTATAATTGAAAGGAGAATTATAATGGCAAGAATTTTGGAATGCGTTCCTAATTTCTCTGAAGGAAGAGATAAGGAAAAAGTCGAACAAATAGTTGAAGAGGTTAGAAAAGTTAAAGGAGTAACATTACTCGACTACTCATCTGACGAAACACACAACAGAAGTGTTGTAACATTTGTCGGAGAACCTGAAGCTGTAATTGAAGCTGCTTTCAACGCTGCAAAAAAAGCATCTGAAGTAATCGATATGACCACACACCAAGGCGGACACCCGAGAATGGGAGCAATGGACGTTTGTCCGTTAATTCCTATTAAAGAAGTTACAATGGAAGAAGCTATTGAACTTTCTAAAAAACTTGGAAAGAGAATTGGAGAAGAACTCGGAATCAGCGTTTATCTTTATGAAAAGAGCGCTTCAAAACCTGAACGTGAAAACTTGGCTGTAGTAAGAAAAGGTCAATACGAAGGAATGGAAGAAAAACTTAAATCGGAAGGTTGGGAACCTGACTTCGGACCTGTTGAACTCAACAAAAAATCAGGCGTTTCAGCTGTCGGCGCAAGAATGCCGCTTGTAGCATTTAACGTAAACCTAAACACAGACAATGTTGAAATTGCAAAAGCTATTGCAAAGAAAATTCGTGCAAAAGGCGGCGGATTTGCATATTGTAAAGCTATGGGACTTCTCCTTGAAGACAAGAATCTTGCACAAGTTTCAATGAACTTGGTTGACTATACTCACACAAGTGTATATCACGCATTTGAATTTATTAAACGCGAAGCTCTAAGATATGGGGTAAACGTTGTAAATTCAGAAGTTATAGGACTTGTTCCGATGGATGCACTTTTGGATGCTGCAAAATGGTATTTGCAAATTGACGAATTTGACCATTCACAAGTATTGGAGACAAGACTCCATGACTAAGGTAACTCTAGCGATTGAAAATATTTCGGAGCTTATTACCGTTGCGGGCGAAAATGCTCCTAGAATGGGAAAAGCTCAAGGGGAAATTGAAAAGATAAAAGACGGAGTAGTACTTGTTTCGGGCGATAAAATTTTATATGCAGGAAACAAGGAAAATGCACCGAAATATGAAAAGAGTGATGACTTCGTATTGATTGACGGAACCGGAAAAACTGTAACTCCGGGTCTTATAGATTCACACACTCACTTGGTTCACGGCGGCTCAAGAGAAAATGAACTCGATATGAAATTAAACGGAGTGACATATCTTGAAATTCTCGAAAGAGGCGGCGGAATTATGTCAACGCTTAAACAAACGAAGGAAATGAGCGAATTCGAATTATTCGAACAAGCAAAGAAATCGGTTGAAAGATTAATTTCATACGGTGTTACGACTATCGAAGCAAAAACAGGATATGGAATTGACGACTTCGACACGGAAATGAAACAATTAAACGTTGCCGACAGACTCGGAAAAGAACTTCCTGTGGATATCGTAAAAACATTTATGGCAGCTCACGCAATTCCTGAAAAATATAAATCAAATCCGGGAGAGTTCATAGACATCGTTATAAACGAATATCTTCCGAAAATTGAAGCGGACGGAAGATGCAAGTTCTGCGACGTGTTCTGTGAAAAGGGCGTATTTAACGCAGAAGACAGTAAGAGACTTTTGGAAGCTGCAAAAAAACACGGACTAACTCCGAAAATTCACGCAGATGAAATCGAAGAAATCGGCGGAACAAAAACTGCTGCTGACGTTCGTGCAATAAGTGCAGAACACCTTATCAAATGTTCTGAAAAAGGCGTGGATGAACTAAAAGAAGGCGGCGTTATTGCAAATCTTCTTCCGGGAACAAGCTTTAATATGGGCGATGGAATTTTTGCTCCGGCAAGACTTATGATTGAAAAAGAAGTGCCGATTGCAATTTCAACCGACTACAACCCGGGAAGTTGTCCAACGGAAAATATTCAACTATGTATGTATCTTGCATGTCTTAATATGAAGATGACACCGGCTGAAGCATTGGTCGGAGTTACTATAAACGCTGCATGCGCTGTGGATGAACAAGACACAAAGGGAAGCCTTATGGAAGGTAAACTTGCGGATATAACAATTTTTGATGCGCCGAACATAAATTATGTTCTCTATCACTTTGGTGTAAATCACACTGATAAGGTGATAAAAAATGGAAAAGTCGTTTACGAATCGAAATAGTAAAAAAGCTGTTGTCGTAACTGATGAAAATTTAATATTTGACGGTATAAAAAACGTTCTTATTGAAACGGGATACAACGCTACTGAAAAGAAACTCGTTAACATAAACAAAAGAGATTTCAAATCCAGACTTATCATCATCGTTTCTTACGATTTAAAAAAAGAAGAACTTGAACTTATAAAGTCTATAAAAGAAAACTCTTTTTATGCAGCCATTATTCTTGTGACGGGAGTTGGCGAAAATATAATAAATCGCTCAATTTTTAAAATCGGCGTCGATGCTGTAGTAAATGCATTTGAGTCGGAAACGATTCTAAAAAATGCAATTCAAGCAATAGAAAGGGATGGAAAATATATTTCTCCTTTTTATGTAAGCGATTATGAAGCTGATGAAAAGAAATTGGACAACCTTACGAAGAGACAATATCAAATATTTCTCTTGGCAAAGGACGGGAAAAATAAAGAAGAAATAGCGAAAATTCTCGGAATAACGCCGAAGACCGTTGGAAATCACCTGAGTAAAATAAGAAAAACAATAAAATAGAGGGTCAGTGTGACCCTCTTTACATATAATATATACTAAACTAAAAAATCGTAGAAAGCTTCAGCGCCCGGCGAAAGCTTTTTATTTTTGTGTCTAACAAGATAGAAAGAACGTTTAATAGGAACTCCTTTCAAACGAAGCTTTAAAATATCGTTTTCATTGTCTGTAAACCATGAACTGATAAAAGAACCGCCATATCCGCTCTTAACCAAACTGAGTATAAGCTCATTGCTGTCAAACACGGAATAATTGTTTTTTATAATATCCGGATATGCTTTTGTTACAGCATTTGCAAACGTTTTAAATGTCCCGCTGCCAGGTTCTCTGAGCATAAGAGGAATGTCTTTAATATCGTCATAATCGATAGAATCAAAATTTGAAAAACCCGGGAACTTATCCTTCTTAATTATATAGCAAATTTCATCTGAGAAAATATTTGTATATAATAATGTAGGGTCAGGAAATTTAAAACCCACTATTCCGAAATCGCATTTGCCGTTTTTTACATTATTTACAACGTTCATAGAATCCAAACCGGAAACATTAAAAGTTATTCCCGGATGTGTGTCGGCAAACTTTGCAATCTTGTCAGGCAAATAGAAAAGCTTTGGAACGCTCGAAGAAAGAATACTTACATTACCTTCTATATTTGAATTCGAAACAGAGATTTCAAGTTTTGCACTTCCAAGTGTATAAACAACATCTTTAGCATATCTATAAAAAATTTCACCGGCATTAGTCAAGGTGACGGTGTGTCCAAGTCTATTTAACAAAGCGCAGTCAAGTTCTTTTTCAAGATTTTGAATGTGCGCGGTAATAGTAGGTTGTGAAACAAAAAGCTTATCTGCAGCTTTTGAAAAACTGTGTAAATCAGCTACATATATAAATGATTCCAAATGTTTTAAGTCCATAATAACCTCCTATTAAAATTATAACAAAAATTAATAGAAAAATCAAATAAAACAATTGCAAAAAAACTAAAAATGTTATATAATATCAATACGACAATTATATATAAAATACATGAAAAAGTAAAGAAAAGGTTTTTTTAAAAATTTTAAAAAATCTTTGGAAAAACTCTTGACAAACCAAAATGTATTTGGTATACTAATTATTGTCAGCTCGAGAGAGCGAAGAACCTAAACAAAAAAATAAGTGAAAAGTAGACAAGAATCTAACTACAAAGTTAATTCAAAAGTGGAAGCAAAAACCACTATAAAAAAGCAAATAATAAGAGCTTGGCTCAAACTTTTACTTGAGAGTTTGATCCTGGCTCAGGACGAACGCTGGCGGCGTGCT
>NZ_JAXFOB010000018.1:0-4320 GCF_034180565.1 Ezakiella sp.
TTTTTTTCGGTAATCACCTCTCGAAAAATTGCATTAAAAAAACTTTTGACACTTAAAGAAATTCCAAAAAAGCACCGCACAGGCAAGCTGTTTCACATTTGCCCCCGACATAAACCGCCTTGCTCGGTAAAATGGGGTCAAGGACATTTTGGGGTGATTTATTCTACTTACGCACTTCAAACCAATACTCTCCATAGGGGCTTATCGCCCCTTACTATATATAGGGAATATTGAGTAGAATTGCTTATAAACGTTGATAAATACATATATAGAGCAGAAAATATAGAATGGTAGTAAAGGGAATTTTAGGGGGGTGTAAATGGTAATAAAGGGAAGTGAAAAGGCGTTATACCAATATATAGTGAATGGCTAAATTTCAACGTTTGTGGGCATTTTTTAAGAAAAATCGGCGTTTATACCAATATAGATAAATAATGCCTATAAATACACATTTTAAATTATTTTAGGGGTATATTGGTATAAGTTATTGTTTATCTGTATATATTTATGTACGATATAGGTGTTGAGGGTTTTTGTCTTACAGTTTTTGCCTCAATAAACATATTATAAGGATTCTCCTTTTTGGTATCAGCTAGTTTATGTTCTATCATTACTATTGGAATCCATCCTTACAGTTGTGGGCAGTATTACCTATGTACTGCCCATTACTACATAAAACTATTAAAATTATACTCGCGGAGGGAAAAGATATAATGAATAAAGTTATATTAAGCGGAAGATTAACACGTGACCCCGAACTAGAATATCTTAGAGAGGGCACGCAAGCAAAGTGTAGATTTACTTTAGCAGTTGACAAACAATTGTCGAGAGATAAAAAAGAAGAATATATTCAAAAAGGTTGGGCAACTGTTGATTTTATAAATGTTACTGTATGGGGCAAAGCTGCGGAAACACTCGCCCAATATAGCGGTAAAGGTTTAAGACTTGTCGTAGCAGGAAGATTATCCGTCAACAATTATACGGATAATGAGGGAAATAAGAGGTCTTTTACCGAAGTAGTTGTCGAGGACTTTGATATAATCGATTTTAGGGGCGATAAAGAGCGCAATAACGGCGGCGCTAATGATAATAGTAGCAATAGCAACGACGGCGGTTTTGAGCCTAGATATGACGAAAATATACCGTTTTAGCTATGATTAGATTAATGACGGTTGTTAGCTTAGCCTTAACGGTTCTTAACCCACTTAATTTTTCGATAGTTGAGGAATACGATGTTGACCCCGACTTTGCTCGAGCGGTTGCTGTCGTTGAAAGCGGTTGGGAACACGATTCAAGGCTTGCTAGAAATCACAATAATATCTTCGGTTTAGTCGGCAAATCCTTTAAAAGTAAAAATGATTGCATTGACTACTTCGGGCAATTAATGAATGGTCGCTTATACAAAGGAAAGACTATCGATGAAATTGCAAAGATATACTGCCCACATAACCCGAAAGGGTGGAGCGATAAAGTTAAGTCTTTAATGGATAAATTTAAGAGCGAGAAAAAAGTTACTACACTCGAAAAGTTAAGACGTGAATGCGGACTGTTAGAGGTGCTTAATTGAGCAAATACGATTTTACAACAGGCATATACTTCTATGAAGAACTTAGAAAATTGAGTGTTCACGAAGACGTCAGTATAAACGAGTTTATTGAATACCTTATGAGAATTGGACTTAAAGGGAAACCTGAAAAGTTTGACGAAATTTATTATATGTACAGTAGGGTATTAAGATATGATATAGGCAATGAACGCCGATGTTTCATTGACCTACCGTCAGATTTGGCAGATATAGTTGAGTATTGCGCTTGCAGATATAATGTTCCGAAAACAAAAATTTTAAGAACGTTAATCGTTGCAGGCTTGGACAGGTATGTTTTAGATTCTATCTAAAGCAGTATCTACTTTTTTTCATTTTACCTCTTAGAGGAACTATAAAACGTTCCTCGCTTACATAATAAAAAAATAGAATAAAAAATTAGCACTCCTATTCGAGAGTGCTAAATGTTGTATAAATCTTTGATTTTTTTCGCCGCTTATGGTACAATACTTTATAGAAAATTCGGCATGATTTATGTCGCAAATTGATTATGAAATTGTTCTATATGCGTCGAGGTTGCTTACGCGTTGCTTACAAAAATGGTCTTAAACCGTTGCAATCACTAATCGTATAAATATTATAGTAATATATTTTAGAAGGGGAGTTTAAATGGCTGAAAAGGAAGTATTTCTAACCCGTGAAGGTTATGATAATTTAAAAAATGAATTAGAAGAATTAAAAACTGTTACCAGAAAAGAGGTTTCAGAAAGAATAAAAGTTGCGTTGGGTTACGGCGACTTGAGCGAAAATGCTGAGTACGACCAAGCAAAAAATGAACAGGCGCTTGTTGAAGACAGAATTCTTCAAATTGAAAATACTTTAAGAATGGCGAAAATCGTCGAAGAACACGAAGTTACAACGGATAAGGTAAACATTTCAACTGACGTAACAGTTCTTGAAGAAGGCGAAGATGAGCCGGAAGTATTTTCAATTGTAGGTAGTGCCGAATCGGACCCGATAAATAACAAAATCTCAAATGAAAGTCCGCTTGGAGCTGCACTTTTGGGCAGAAGAAGAAAAGATGTCGTGGAAGTTGAAGCACCGGACGGAGTTATAAGATATAAAATAATCAGTATTAAGAAAACGCCTAAGGACGAAAAGAAATAGAGAGGGTTAATATGGAACAAGATTTAAATGAAATGCTCCAAATAAGGAGAGATAAATTAAAGCAATTAAAAGAAGAAGGTAGAAATCCATATTTAGTTGAAAAGTTTGAAAGAACGAATTTCACAAAGGAAATTGTTGAAAACTTTGAGGACTTTGAAGACAAATCAGTCACCATTGCCGGCAGAGTTATGGCAAGAAGAGGTCATGGAAAAGTCACATTTTTGGATATACAAGATTCAACAGGCAGAATCCAAGCGTTTTTAAAGATTGACAATTTGGGAGACGAATACAACGATGTTAAACTTTTGGACATCGGAGATATCGTCGGAATCACAGGTGAAGTTTTTAAAACAAAAATGGGCGAAGTGAGTGTTCGCGCAGAAAATTTTAAAATTCTTACAAAGTCTCTTCAAATTCTTCCTGAAAAATGGCATGGCCTTCAAGACCAGGATTTGAAATACAGACAAAGATATGTCGACCTTATTATGAATCCGAGCATTAAGGAAACTTTCTTAAAGAGAAACAGAATCATAAAGGAAATCAGAAATTATCTTGACGACAGGGGATTTTTGGAAGTTGAAACGCCTACATTAAACACTATCGCCGGCGGCGCAAATGCCAGACCTTTCATTACGCACCACAACACTCTCGACATTGATATGTATCTTAGAATTGCAAATGAACTTTATCTAAAGAGATTGGTTGTCGGCGGGTTCGACAAGGTTTATGAAATGGGAAAGATGTTCAGAAATGAAGGTATGGACACAACTCATAACCCTGAATACACCGCAATGGAAGTTTATGCAGCATATCAAGATTACAACGATATGATGGAACTTACGGAAAATCTTGTTGCAACTGTCGCTGAAAAAGTTTTGGGAAAAACTGTTATTGAATATGACGGGGTCGAACTTGACCTCACTCCGCCTTGGAGAAGAATCAGCATGGTTGAAGCTGTAAAGGAATATGCAGGTGTTGATTTTGAAAATATCGAAACCGATGAAGAAGCGGTTAAAGTTGCTGAAGAAAAGGGACTTACTCTCGAACCTTCAAAGAAGACAAGAGGAAATATTATAAACGAATTCTTCGAAGAATTCTGTGAAGAACATATGATTCAACCGACATTTGTCACGGGTCACCCTGTAGATATTTCTCCGCTTGCAAAGAGAAATCCTGAGGATCCGAGATACACAAACAGATTTGAAGCGTTTATAAATACAAAGGAAATTGCAAACGCATTCTCTGAACTTAACGACCCGATTGACCAAAGGGAAAGATTTACCGCACAAATCGAAGCAAAACGCCTTGGAGACGACGAAGCGCATCCGATGGACGAAGACTTCTTAAATGCAATTGAAGTAGGACTTCCACCGACGGGTGGACTTGGCATCGGCATCGACAGACTCATTATGTTCCTTACAGGCGAAACATCTATAAGAGACGTAATTTTGTTCCCAACAATGAAGCCACTAGGCTTAGAAAAGGCAGAAAATGGGGATTTGTCAAAAGAAACTTACGAAACTTACGACAAACTTACGACAGAAAAAATCGACTTTTCAAAAGTAAAAGTAGAGCCATTATTTGAAGATATGGTTGATTTTGATACATTC
>NZ_JAXFOB010000026.1:0-11215 GCF_034180565.1 Ezakiella sp.
TATTATATTTTTTGGAAAGATAGTCTTTTCCATAGCCATCTTCGTTTTCTTTAATTATTTTTAATTTTTCTTCATATGTTATTTTATTCATTAAAATGCCCCCTTATTTCCGTGTCCGGATTTAAGGGGGCAGTACATATATCCGGTTCTTTTTGTTTGCGAATATATGATTTCGCAATCGCCGAACGTAGCGGGATGGCATACGTTGTGACATAAGGAACAACGATGTCCTCCCGCCCGTTTTTGTGTATATAAAATATGTATTATTATCAACAACGCTGTGTTCATACATTTTTTAACCAAAAACCCATACGATTTATAAACATATCTTCCCTCTGTACATCTTCTAGAACGTAGCGTCGCATTACATTGCGACGCCCATTTTTGTGTCAATAAAATATGTATCATTACCAACAACGCTGAATCTATAAAATATCTAACCAAAATCAAATAAAACGCATACTCCAATGTGTATTTCCACTCAAATCGGGTATATATACATCGATATTATTAGAAAAGGAGAATTATTTTGAGTATTTGGATTATGATGCTGCTCTTTGTAATTGGAGTAGCTTTAGTTGTTAAGGGTGGAGATGTTTTTGTGGACGCGGCAAGTGAAATTGCAACGGAGCTCCACATTCCGAAATTTTTGATTGGTGCGACAATTGTTTCGATTGCGACGACTTTACCTGAACTTATGGTTTCGAGTTTCGCCGCATACAGGGGTCAAGCCGACATGGCAATTGGAAATGCGGTAGGTTCGGTCATTGCAAACCAAGGGCTTATCATGGCGGTTGCAATGATTTTTATGAATTATATCTGCAAGCGCAAAGACTATTTTGTTCAAAGCATGCTCCTCATCGCATCGGTTGTGCTTCTTTATTTAACCGGAAAAGACGGAAGCGTGTCACTCTCGACAAATGTCATTTTTGTACTTATATTTTTTGCATACATGATTTTCAATGTGATGAATGCAAAAAAAGCTGTTAATGAAGCGAAAGCAACAAGCGAAGAAACGGAAAAGAAAGATCTCACGAAGCATTTTATACTTTTCGTTGTCGGTGCGGCAATGATTGTTTTGGGTTCAAATTTCATGGTAAACTACGGCGGCAAAATTGCTGAATATTTCGGAGTGCCTGAAAGAATTATCGCAGTAACTCTCGTTGCAATCGGAACGAGCCTTCCGGAACTTGTAACCACAATCTCCGCAATCATAAAAAAAGAACCGTCACTTTCAATCGGAAACATCATAGGCGCAAACATCTTGAACATAACAATGGTTATGCCTGTCGCCTCGTTCGTTTCCGGCTCGAAACTCGTTATCAACGAAGCTGCAGCCTCATTCGATCTGCCGTTCATGGTTGGATTGACATTGCTTGCTCTTCTTCCGATTATGATTAAAGAAAGAAGTTATAAGTTGCAGGGGGTGGCGATGTTGGCAGCATATGTAGGATATCTTATTTTTGTTCTGTAATTTGCGGGGGTTATTTGCGGTTATTTTCGCGATAAACGCTTGATTCAATATTTTAGTCGTTGCGACGTATTTATCAATACGCCTCACTCCTAAAATATTTCATCTAAGCGTTTCTCATCGAAAATTCCACGCAAATTACGGTGTATATATGGGAACTGGCAATCGCCGGTTCTCTTTTTGTTTTATATAAACTTATCTTCGCTCTGTACGTTTCCCAAAACGTAACGGCGGGTGCACAATCGACGTCAACGACTCATTTCTCCTGTTCGTCGAAATGTCGTCGGACGTTTTTGTATAAGTCCTACCATCGTGTTTTTGATTCTTTAAATCAAAAAGCACGGGTTAGGGCTATAATATCTGCGCCGCCTATTTTTGTGTATATAAAATATGTATTATTACCAACAACGATATGCCAATAAAATATTGAACCAAAAAATACCATATGTAAATAATATCATACCGATAAAATCATCAATTATATACATTCGCAATCGCATTGTACTCAATATTTAACTTTCGTTGTTATGACAACATACGACCACCGGTGTGTTTCTAGAATATATTTACAGAATATCATGTGCAACGTTACCCACACTGACAAATTTTATAAATAACATAAAATCGCAAGCACCGTCGTAGCGGGATGGCATACGTTGTGACGTAAGGAACAACGATGTCCTCCCGCCCATTTTTGTGTATATGGAATATGTATTATTACCAACAACGGTGCGTTTATAAAATATCGAACCAAAACCCCTCAAAACATTTTCCACCTCACCCATCAATGTGTGTTTACCGAAATATCCACCCCCAATTCTCCTTATTGGCGGCGATACACCTTTTTGCGCGTTCGGTTACGAAATCGAAGATTTCTACCTCACCCGCAAAAAAACTGGTCGCCGCTACCTGCGGCGTGTACGTATTTATACAATTGTATAAGCATATGTACGCATCGTACCCCCGTATATGACTTTCGTTGTTATGACAACATACAACCACTGGGGTGTTTCTAAAATATATTTCCAGAATATCATGTGCAACGTTACACGCATTGACAAATTTTTAAATTACATACATTTGAAAACGCAGCAGTAGCGGGACGGCACTTTGAAGTCCTTCCTGTGCCCAACCGCGTGAAAAAGAAATCTTCGATTTCGTATTTGAACGCGGGAAGGGTGCCGCCCATTTAGGTGTCAATGAAATATGTATCATTACCAACAACGATGTGTTTATGAAATATATAACCCAAACATTCTTATCATATTCCACCCCATCCATCATTGTGTGCCCATAAAATATTTCTTATCTCCCCACGCCCACAAATAAAAAACTCTTGTGGTTTGAGACACAAGAGTTTTTTTCTACAGTTTTTCAATTATTTCTCTATCTGAGTAGTGGATGCGCTCACCGTTTATGAGTTGGTGGGTTTCATCGCCTTTACCTGCGACGACGATGACGTCGCCCGGGTTTGAGTCGCGAAATGCGGTTTCGATTGCAGTTTTTCGGTCGGCGATTACTTTTGTCGGTATCAGACTGTGCGATGCCATTTCATTTGCAATTTTTTCCGGGTCTTCGTGGTTCGGGTTGTCGGCGGTGAAAATCGCTTCGTGCGCATATTGGTTGATTGCTTCCGGAATTTCGTGGCGCCTTTCAAATGTTCTTTCGCCGACGGTTCCCACGACGACAATTATACGCCCGGGTTTCCACGATTTTATTTCGGACAAAAGATTTAGAAGCGAGAGTTTGTTGTGCGCATAGTCGATGACAAATTTTCTCTCGTTTTTTTCGATGATTTCCATTCGCCCCGGAATAAATATGTTCGATGTCGTGTTCACGAGGTCGTCCATTCTAAATCCGACTTCGTTCAAAGTCGCAATCGAAAGCGCGAGATTTCTCATATTGTATTTTCCCATGAGATTCGTTTCAATCGTTCTTCCGTTCAAATAGAAAGAGTGCTCACTCACATTAGTCATAGTAAAGTCTTTTCCGCTTTCGCCTACGGTTACAATCGTGTTTTTCATCGGTGTTGTCATTTCTGTGAAGTGTTCGTCGTCGCTGTTCATGATAACTTTTCTCGAGAGCATGAGAAATTTTCTCTTCCAGCTCATATATTCCTCGAAGTCCTTGTGTTCCGTCGGTCCGATGTGGTCGGGACTTATGTTTGTGAATGCCGTGATTAAAAATTTCGTTCCCATCACGCGCCATTGTTTCATCGCTTGCGAGCTCACTTCCATAAGGATGTATTCAAGCCCCATGTCGAGCGCACGCCTCAGAAGTTTTTGCAGCGTTATCGGGTCTGGCGTAGTATTTTTCAGCTCGATGTGCTCATTATCGAAAAACGCTCCCGAGGTTCCGATGATTCCGCATTTTTTGCCGAGCTTTTCAAGCATGCCTTTTAAAATAAATGTGCAGGATGTTTTTCCCTTTGTTCCGGTGATGCCGATAATTTTAAGGGATTGCGACGGATGGCCGTAGAATGTTGAGGCGATAAGTCCGACGGTTTTTCTCGTGTCGGAGACCACAAATTGAACGGCGTCTTTCGGAATTCGCAATTCTTCTTCGGTGACAAAAGCGCGCGCACCTTTTTTGTATGCCTCGTCGATATATTTTCTGTTGTGCGTGTCGACGGCGGTTCCCTTTATAGCGATAAAAAGAGAGCCATCCTCGGCTTCGTTTGTATTTGTTGTAATTTTATTTATATCAAAATTATATTTTTCGTCTATCGGTAATTTTTTAAAAAGTTCCTGTAATTTCATAATTACCTCCAATAAAGTTTTCTTATCTCAACTCAATTATAACTTAAAATGCGGACTATGTAAAGAAAAAAGCTTGAAAGAGTGTGCATCTTATGGTATAGTTTAGATAGATGAAAAATAAGATTTTAGTTGGAGGTATACTATGAAAATTGAAATGCTTGAAAAGATAAAAAACGGAAAAGGATTTATTGCCGCTTTGGACCAAAGTGGCGGATCAACGCCGAAAGCACTTTTAAATTACGGTGTCGGCGAAGATGAGTACAAAAACGAAGACGAAATGTTCGACTTGGTTCACAAGATGAGAACGAGAATTGTGAAATCAAATTCATTCACAGGAGACAAGATTATCGGTGCAATTCTTTTTGAAAAGACGATGAACAGCGAAGTCGACGGAATGCCGACGGCGGATTTTCTTTGGGAAAAGAAACAAGTTGTTCCATTTCTTAAAATAGACAAGGGTCTTGCCGACGAAAAAGACGGCGTTCGTTTGATGAAAGAAATTCCAAACATCGACGAAAGACTTGAAGATGCAGTAAAGAAAAATATTTTCGGAACGAAGATGAGATCCGTCATAAATAAACTTTCAAAAGAAGGTATCGAAGAAATTGTCGCGCAACAATTTGACTTTGCAAAGACGATTGCTTCGCACGGACTGGTTCCAATCATCGAACCGGAAATCACGATTACGATGGACAACAAAGCGGAAGCTGAAGAAGTTTTACTCGATGCGCTTTTGAGACATTTGAAAGAATGGAACCAAGAAAAGCCTGTCATGTTCAAACTCACTCTTCCTGAAAAGAAAAATCTCTATCTTCCTCTTTATGACTTCAAGGCAACTGTAAGAGTTGTTGCGCTTTCGGGCGGCTACTCAAGAGAAGAATCAAACAGAAGACTTGCCGAAAACGACAGAGTGAGCGCAAGTTTCTCGAGAGCACTTACAGAAGGACTGAATGTCAAAATGACTGACGAAGAATTTGACAAACATTTGGGAGAATCGATCGACAGCATCTACAATGCATCGGTAAGCTCCAACTAATCTTATTAAATTTATATTACAAAATCCGTGTATGAGTGAAATACACGGATTTTTATGTTATGATATATATAGCATTGATAATGAGGTAAGATTATGAGAAAAAAACTTTTGACTTTATTTATTGCGCTGCTTCTTGCAGCCAACAATTTTATATATATTAAAGCTGACGGATACGGGGACTTTGTAAATCCAGTAAAGGCGGAGATGGCGCGTGTCGACAAGGGCGACTATGCGTTTTTGATGGAGCACAAGGACAACGAAATGAGCGGAGTTTTTAAGGACAAAAGCCTGGTTGTTTTGGAAGTTGACGGACTTTTGACGAGTGCGATTCGAAGAAAATACAACAATATCGAGCTCGCTCCTTTTGTAAGCTCACTTGTTAGCGGTGCGGCTTATTTTAACAACTATTTTCTTGGAAGCGCTTCGAAAGATCCTGACGATATAACGCTTTCGACACTCTATAGCATAATGCCGAACCAAAAATATCCGGGTTTTAAACAAATTTACAACAAAAATATCAAGGGACTTCAAAACTATTTCGGAAATGCGGGCTACACGACAATTGCGCAAAGAAATTTTGTTTATAGTGAAGAATATGTAAATTATATGACGCTAGGGTTTGACAAAGTCCTAATTAACGACAAAAGTGGAAACAAGACGATATTAAACGCTCTCCAAAAGCAAATCGAGGAGCCTGGCAAAAAGTTTATCTATGCAGAAACTCGTCCACTCGACAATCCGATGACCGTGTTTCAAGGCGGCAATCTCGACGAAGAGAGAACTTTGTTTGTGCAAAAATTAAGAGAACTCGACAACAATTTGAAGGAATTTGTCACGACTTTTAAAAACAGCCCACGGGCAAAGGACACAATCCTTTTGATTGTCGGGAAAAACAATGTGAACAACGAATTTGCAAACAAAGCGAAGACCGTTGAAAAGGTTTTGACAACCGAGAAAAAACTTGCAGAAGTGAATTGCCCGCTCATAATTGTAAACGGACTTAACACCAAAAATTATTTGGGCACTGTCGGCTCTGTGGACATACTTCCGACACTTCTTAACATGTTCGGACTCTATGAAAACGTATATCCGATGTTTGGAAAGGACATGTTTTCAAAGGAAAAGAAAGACATGGACATGGCGACCGTGCAATATGACATGAACAACAGAATTGCGATATATAAATCGATTGCGATTGATATAAAAAATGCCGACGGCGGACTTAAAATCGACGCATACAACAGAAACGGTCTCGGCTATGTGGACGCGAGCGCATATGAACTCGTGACGAGAAAAAGCTTTCGAGATTCGGAGCTTTCATACGGACTTGTTTTCATGAACAAACTACAGGAACTAGCTGAAAATAAAAAAATATTGAAACTTGAAAATGACAAAACCATAATGCACGCGGGCGGCGAAATTTGTGGCATGACCTACACAAATATGAAAGAGGCGCTCGACAAAAACTATAACATCGGCAAAAGATATTTTGAAATGGACTTTATGATGACGACCGACGGCCACCCGATTAACATTCACTCGTGGGAAGGCTTTGTCACAAAATTCTACGGGGCAAAATATATCGAGGGCGAAACGAATTACCAAAAAGCGGAATACGAAAACATGAAATCGCGCCACGGCTACACGCAAATGGATATGGAAAAGACAATCGAATGGTTCAGAAACCACAAAGATGCATATCTCATCACGGATGTTAAAGGCGAAAATCTCCCGGTTCTCGAAAAAATTTCGAAAACGGCTCCGGATATGAAAGAGAGAATAATTCCGCAAATCTATAAATTCGACCAATATGAAAAAGTGAAAGAATTGGGTTTCAAAAATATAATCTTGACACTTTACATGTCAAACTACAGCGCTGACGAAATCGCCGACTTTGCATTGAGCCACTCGCTCTTTGGCGTAACAATGTCCCTCTCGAAATTCGAAAGGGGTCTCGGTAAAAAACTCATACAAAACGGCGTCCCGGTCTTTGTCCACACAATAAATCGACAAAGTTTGGCAAATGAGGTTTTGAAGAGGGGAGCAAGGAGAGTTTATACCGACACTTTATAGGCTTATTTGCGGTTCTTTTCGCGATAAACACTTGATTCAATATTTTAGTCGTTGCGACGTACCTGTCCGTACGTCTCACTCCTAAAATATTTCATCTAAGCGTTTCTCATCGAAAATTCCTCGCAAATTGGTGTGTATATGAACCGGCAAACGCCGGTTTTTTTGTTTGTGAATTGTATGATGTTGCAAACATCAGCGCAATAAAAAATTGAGTTTGCGGCGCATGTCATCAAATTATCCTCGCAAATTGTTTGGGGGTATTTGCGGTGATTTTCGCTATAAACACTTGATTCAATATTTTTGTCGTTGCGACGTACTTGCCAGTACGCCTCACTCCAAAAATATTTCATCTAAGCGTTTCTCATCGAAAATTCCTCGCAAATTACGGTGTATATATGGGAACTGGCAATCGCCGGTTCTCTTTTTGTTATATATAAACTTATCTTCGCTCTGTACGTTTCACAGAACGTAACGGCGGGTGCACAGTCGACGTCTGCGACTCATTTCTTCTATTCGTCGAAATGTCGTCGGACGTCTTTGTATAAGACCTACCATCGTATTTTTGATTTTTCAAATCAAAAATTACGGGTTAGGTCTTTAACATCCCGCCGCCCATTTTTGTGTATATAAAATATGTATTATCACCAACAACGCTGTGTTTATAAAATATCAAACAAAAAAATATCACCGGTAAATATCTCCACGCCGAAATGTCTTTCAATTATATCCATTCGCAAACGCATCCGTAGCGCGACGGTTCTGTGAATCCTCGCGCCATATATCACGCCTGTATAATTTACAATCTCACCAACAACGCTTCGCCTATACAATATCAAACCAAAAACCACATATCATTTATAAACATATCTTCGCTTTGTACGTCTTCCAAAACGTAACGGCGCATGCACAATCGACGTCAACGACTTATTTCTCCTATTCGTCGAAATGTCGTCGGACGTCTTTGTATAAGACCTACCATCGTGTTTTTGATTCTTTAAATCAAAAAGCACGGGTTAGGGCTATAACGTTTGCGCCGCCATATATGCCGTTTATACAATATACAACTCCACCAACAACGCTGTGCCAATGAAATATCGAACCCATCTCTCTTACCCCCACAAAAAAATGTGACCACAATCATATATTACTTGAATTATACTTTATCATGTGATACAATTATTATATAATTAAAAAAGGAGGTTCTCGCAAATGAGAAAATATTTAGCTATTGCGCTTGCAATTGTAATGGCGCTAACCACGTTTACATATGTGGCAAAAGCAGAAGATGAAGTTTTTGATGGTTACAAATTGGCAGAAAACGAATTCCAATTTGTAGTAGGTGGAAAAGAAGTTCCGGAACTTAAACTTGTTCAAGTTCAATTTTATGACAAATCCGGTGAAGAACCGCAACTTCAAAGCTGGAATGTTATGAAGATTCGCGATCTCGCTGAAGTTTTAAAAGAAACTGAAGGAAAATTCGGCATCGGTTACGACAAAGAAACTCGTACAGTCACACTTACATCGGGTGAAGAATACGTTTCCAACGGAACTGAATTGAAAGATATTCCTGAAAATGCAAAAATCGAAGCACAATCATTCAAATTTATGGTAAACGGCGAAGAAAAAGAAATCAAAGGCGTTGTCATAAACGGAGAAAACTATGTATTGACTTCAAGACTTGTTGCTGCACTCGGAAATTTGAGATTCCACTCATATCCTGGGGACAAACTCATCAACTACATCGACTTTGACCAAACAGACATCGAAGCATTCGACAAAGAAAAATTCGATGAAAGCGTAAAAGCTCATGACTACACAATCGTTTACAGCTGGGGACCATGGTGCCCATGGTCAAGACTTTCAATCCCTCACATGGTAAAACTTAGCGAAAAACTCGCTGCTGAAGGAAAGAACGTTCAAATCTACGGCGTTGTAAACAGATACAAAGAATATTCAAACAAAGACATAGCTCCGCTCTTCGAAGGAAAAGACGTTCCTTGGACACAAGTCGGCGGAACTAAAGAAGCTTATGAATATTTGGATAAACTTCTCGCTCTTGAAGAAGGACAAATCTTCTTCTTCCCGACAATGTTCATCTTGGACAAAGACGGAAATAAAGTCGGAAAAACATTCGGACAAACATGGGACGTTGTAGAAAATGAATACGCTGAAAAGTACAACATTCCTGATGACGTTGATTTCACAGACGAACAATTCGACGAATACTATCCTACAATTTACGATGCATTTATTTCTCAAATCGAACCGAAGGCTGAAGAAGCTGAAGAAAAGACAGAAGAAGTAAAAGAAGAAAACAAAGAAGAAAACAAAGAATATAAAAAAGAAGAAGAAAAGAAAGACGAAAAAACAAAATAAATTGTTTTTAAGAACCGGGGTTGTGACATGCACCCACAAACCCGGACAAAATAACCGCGTTTACTACACGGCTTGTAACCTGTACTCAACAGGTGACAGGCCGTGTAATTTTGTCTTTATTCTCTTGTTATTATACCAGTCAATATATTCTCTAATAGCACTCTCCAATTCTTCAATAGTGTTGTATTCCTCACAGTAAAACATCTCTTGTTTTAACAGTCCAAAGAAATTCTCCATAGGTGAATTATCCAAGCAATTACCTTTTCTAGACATACTCTGCTTGATTCCATGTTTTTCAAGCGTATGCACCCAACTTCTGTGTTGGTAATGAAATCCCTGGTCTGTGTGAATCATTAGATTATGTTTTACCGGTAAAACTTTTATTGCTTCTTTTAATGATTTTAGTGTGAAAGCCACTGTTGGTGATTTACTTAAACTGTATGAGATTATTTCTCCGTTATACAGATCCATTATTGGAGATAGATACAACTTTATTTCTGAGTTTCTGATTCTAAATTCTGTTACGTCGCTTACCCATACTGTATTTATTTTATCTACATAAAATTCCCTATTTAAGTTGTTTTTAGCTATTCTACCTACATGTCCTTTGTATGATGAGTAGGTTTTTCTCCTTATACCGTATTTGTTACAGAGGAGATTATTTTCCTTCATAATTCTTAGAACTTTTTTATGGTTCATTATTATGCCTTCTTTTCTTAGTTGTAAGCAGACTCTTCTGTATCCATATCTTCCTTTGGACTCTTCAACTATTTTTCTTACGGTTTCAATGTCTTTTATTTCTTTTTGGTTTACTTCTTTAAGTTTTTTCTCCCATTCATAGTAAGAGCTTCTAGGAAGTTTAGATATTTCCAGCCAATATTTTAAAGGTATTTCTTTGTATTTTTGCCTTAGTTCAATAATTATCTTGGTCTTTTCTTTGTTTTTTGCAATCTCTTTTGGACTAAGGCTTCCAGCTTTTTTTCGTATTCCAGCCTCGCTCTTAGGTAAAGGTTTTCTTGTCTTAGTTTAATTAATTCTTCTTTTTCTGAAGTTGTTAATTTATTTATTTTATCTTTTGACATGTTAGAATCTCCTAATTTTTTAGGTCTTCCTTTTTGTCCACACAAACCTTCAAATCCTTTTTCTTTATACTGTCTTTGCCAGTTTGCTATTGTTGACGACTGTTTGATTTTGAAATGTTTTGCTGTTTCTAATAAGGATAACCCGTTTTTCTGTCTATATTCTAACACAGATAATTTAAATTCTCCACTGTATGATGTATATGTCTTACTTTTTTTAAGTCCTTCTTCACCTAATATTTTATATGAATGGATCCAATTTTGAATTGTTGACCTAGGTATATTATATTTTTTGGAAAGATAGTCTTTTCCATAGCCATCTTCGTTTTCTTTAATTATTTTTAATTTTTCTTCATATGTTATTTTATTCATTAAAATGCCCCCTTATTTCCGTGTCCGGATTTAAGGGGGCAGTACACTT
>NZ_JAXFOB010000001.1:0-20562 GCF_034180565.1 Ezakiella sp.
TATTATATTTTTTGGAAAGATAGTCTTTTCCATAGCCATCTTCGTTTTCTTTAATTATTTTTAATTTTTCTTCATATGTTATTTTATTCATTAAAATGCCCCCTTATTTCCGTGTCCGGATTTAAGGGGGCAGTACATATAACCGGTTCTTTTTTGTTGGATTTGTGATAAGGATATCATAATGAACGATTTTGCAATTGCGCCGTAGCGGGATGGCATACGTTGTGACGTACGGAACAACGATGTCCTCCCGCCCGTTTTTGTGCAAATAAAATCTGTATTATTATCAACAACGTTTAGTTAATATAATATAGATTCAGAAAAATCAATTTTCGCTCGACACACTGTTTCTTGTTCTCAATTTCTAAAATCATGTAAATACTTAATTCATTTCAAAATTAAAAATCTGATTGTTTTGTTTAATAAAAAAAGAAGCATTAAGTTTTTCGCTCCACAAATTACTCTATATATAAGGAAGATTTTATTTTTTTGTTTATTTTTAAAAGTGTAATATTTTATTCATTATTTCGCTTGACACGTCCGTGTGGTTTATGTTATTATATTCAGGTTGACACCGAGATTTCGTTTTTACAAGTTTTTTAAAATTTTTTAGATTTTTTTAAAAAATGCTTGTAATACGGTTTTCTTTGTGTTATAATATATAGGTGCCCGAAGTCGATGGCGTTGAAGGGAAAGGTGGCCAATCGTTTGAATTGGGAGATTTTCCCGGAGTATGCGAAGCCGGCGAGCTTTCGCGAAAACAATGACTTTTGTGGTTTTTCTTTTTAAGCGGAAGAGGAAACACCCGGATGAGTTGCTGTATTGACGTCGTATGTAAGGGCTATCATACGAAGGAGGGTAATATGAGCACAAAAAATAAAATCAGAATCCGTCTTAAGGCTTATGATCATGAGTTATTAGACAACTCTGCAAAGAGAATTGTGGAAGCTGCAAAGAGAACAGGCGTTGAGGTTTCAGGACCTATTCCTCTTCCTACTGAAAGAGAAATCATTACAATTTTGAGATCTGTTCACGTTAATAAGGATTCCAGAGAACAATTTGAGCAAAGAACTCATAAGAGGTTAATCGATATTTTAAATCCTAACCAAAAGACTGTAGACGCTTTGATGAAGTTGAATTTAGCTACAGGTGTGGATATCGAAATTAAGTTATAGGCTGTTAAGATTTATATGATTGAAGATCAATCCGCTATAAAATATGGAGGTGCTTTAGATGAAAGGCATAATGGGTAAAAAACTCGGCATGACACAAATTTTCGGAGAAACCGGAGAGTTGGTTGCCGTAACCGTTATTGAAGCAACACCGAATGTTGTTATTCAAAAGAAGACGGTAGATAAGGAAGGTTATGACGCAGTTCAACTGGGTTTCGAACCTATCCGTGAGAAGCTTGCAAACAAGCCGAAGAAGGGACATTTTGAAAAGGCCGGCGCTAAGCCGATGCGCTTTTTAAGAGAGTTTAAAGATGATTCTTTCCAAGAGTTAGAACTTGGAAGTGAAGTGAAGGTAGATATTTTCGAAGAAGGTAGTTTCGTAGATATCACAGGTATTTCTAAGGGTAAGGGAACACAAGGTGTTGTTAAACGCCACGGTTTCCAAAGAGGACGTGAAACACACGGTTCCAAGTTCCACAGAATGCCGGGTGGTTTGTCTGCAGGAACTTATCCTGGAAGAGTTTTTAAGGGCAAAAGAATGGAAGGTAGAATGGGTAATGAAAAGGTTACTGTTCAAAACCTCGAAATTGTACGCGTAGATGCAGACAAGAATCTTTTGCTTGTAAAGGGTGCGGTTCCGGGCGCAAGAAACGGTATGGTTCTTGTTAAGGCTGCGCTTAAGAAGTAAAGGAGGACGAAATGCCTAAGATAAAAGTTGTAGATATGACGGGCAAGGAACTTAGAGAAATTGAAATTTCAGAAAAGTTGTTTGCATCAGACATCAATGAAACCGCTGTTCATCAAGCTGTGGTAAATCACTTGGCAAACAGACGTCAAGGAACTCAATCTACCAAGACAAGAAGTGAAGTAAGAGGCGGTGGCAGAAAGCCATGGAGACAAAAGGGAACCGGTTCTGCAAGACAAGGTTCAACTCGTTCACCACAATGGAAGGGTGGCGGAGTTGTTTTTGCTCCGAAGGCAAGAGATTATTCATATAAGTTGCCGAAGAGTTTGAAGAAGGTTGCTTTGTCCTCAGCTTTGACAAGCAAGTTCAATGACGGCAAGATGATTGTTGTTGATGATATTAGTTTTGACGCACCGAAGACTTCAAAGATGGTTGAGTTATTCGATAAGTTGGGTGCAAGAAAGCCGCTTGTTGTTACGGAAAAGGTTGACAAGAATGTTTATTTATCAGCAAGAAATATAGAAAAAGCTGCGGTAACATATGCAGATTTAATCAATGTTTATGAGCTTTTGAAGCACGATAATTTGGTTATCAGTGAATCCGCACTCAAAAGAGTTGAGGAGGTATTTAACTAATGAACGCATATGATATTATTTTACGTCCTGTAGTTACAGAAAGGGCGATGGATGATTTAGCCGAAAAAAAGTATACTTTTAAGGTTTTAAAGACTGCTAATAAGACAGAAGTCAAGAAGGCTATTGAAACTATTTTCGGTGTAGATGTTGAAAAGGTTACTATTATGAATGTAACCGGTAAGAAGAAACGTCAAGGTATGACAGAGGGAAGAACTTCAGACTGGAAGAAGGCAATTATTAAGCTTACTCCGGAATCAAAGAGTATTGAGTTCTTCGAAAGCCTTGAGTAGCAGGAGGTTAGATTATGGGAATTAAAAGTTTTAAACCGACCTCACCTAGCCGTCGTCATATGACGGTTTCTACTTTTGAAGAAATCACAAAGAAGACTCCTGAAAAGAGTTTGGTTGTTTCTTTATCAAAGAATGCAGGTAGAAATTCAAAGGGTAGAATTACAATGCGTCACAGAGGTGGCGGTGCTAAGAAGAAGTATAGAATTATCGATTTCAAGAGAGATAAAGACGGAGTACCAGGTATTGTAAACGCTATTGAGTACGATCCGAACAGAAGTGCAAATATTGCTCTTATTTTCTATAAGGACGGGGAAAAGAGATATATTCTTCACCCACAAGGACTCAAGGTAGGCGATACTATTTTATCTGGTGAAGGCGCTGACATTAAAGTAGGAAATGCATTGAAGTTAAATGATATTCCGGTCGGTACTTTCATTCACAATATTGAGTTAAAACCTGGTAAAGGCGGACAACTTGCTCGTTCAGCCGGAAATGAAGCTCAACTTATGGGTAGAGAAGGTAAATATGCTCAATTGAGACTTCCTTCAGGTGAAATGAGAATGGTTCTCGGCGAATGCCGCGCAACTATCGGTTCTGTAGGAAATCAAGAACACGAACTTATCACTATCGGTAAGGCAGGAAGAAGCCGTAAGATGGGTAAACGCCCACATGTTAGAGGTTCAGCTATGAACCCTGTAGATCACCCGCATGGTGGTGGTGAAGGTAGAGCTCCTGTAGGACGTCCTGCACCTATGACACCTTGGGGTAAGAAGAGCCACGGTGTAAAGACACGTAAGAAGGGCAAAAAATCTGATGCAATGATTATCAGAAGAAGAACCAACTAGGGAGGAAAAATGGCTAGATCGATTAAAAAAGGACCTTTCGTTGATGAACATCTTATGAAAAAGGTTGAAGCATTAAACGAGAAGAATGATAAAAAAGTTATTAAGACATGGTCTAGAAGATCAACAATATTTCCGGAATTTGTAGGTCTCACAATTGCTGTACATGACGGAAGAAAGCATGTACCTGTATATATTACAGAAGATATGGTTGGCCACAAACTTGGAGAGTTCGTTCTTACTAGAACATTTAAAGGACATGCCGGCAAAGATGCTAAGACGGCAGGTATGTAGGGAGGAGTTCATATGAAGACAAGTGCAACTGCTAAATATGTAAGAATCAGTCCTAGAAAAGTACACTTTATCTGTCAAGAGATTCGTGGAAAGCAAGTGGACGAAGCTTTAGCTTTCTTGATGTTTACTCCTAAGAAGGGAGCACGCATTCTTTCAGATGTTTTAAAGAGTGCTGTTGCTAATGCTGAACATAATTTTGAAGCAGATAGAGAAAAATTGATTGTTAAGGAAGCTTTCGCAAATGAAGGCCCAAGGATGAAGAGATATCGTCCAAAGGCTAAGGGTAAAGCTTATCCTATTATAAAACGTACCAGTCACATTGGCGTTGTAGTCGCAGATGAGTAAAGGAGAGTTTGAATTATGGGTCAAAAAGTTAATCCACATGGACTAAGAGTTGGAGTTATCAAGGATTGGAATTCCAGATGGTTTGCAAATAAGAAAGACTTCTCCGACAATCTTATTGAAGATTACAAGATTAGAGAGTTTTTAAAGAAGGAATTATACCAAGCGGGAATTTCCAAGATTGATATAGAACGCGCAGTAAACAAGGTTAAGGTTTCAATTTACACACAAAAACCGGGTGTAGTTATCGGACGCGGCGGTGAAGGTGTTGAAACTTTGAGATTGAAGTTAAACAAGCTCACAGGAAAAGACGTTGTTGTAAGCGTTGAAGAAGTTAAGAATCCTGATGTTGATGCTCAATTGGTTGCAGAAAATATTGCAGCTGCTTTGGAAAGACGTGTTGCATTCAGACGTGCGATGAAGTCAGCTATCCAAAGAACTATGAGAGCCGGAGCAAAGGGTATTAAAACACAAGTTTCCGGTCGTTTAGGCGGAGCTGATATTGCAAGAGCTGAAAGATACAGTGAAGGTACAATTCCTCTTCAAACTATCAGAGCCGACATTGATTACGGTTTTGCAGAAGCAAACACAACATACGGCAAGATTGGCTGTAAGGTTTGGATTTACAAGGGAGAAGTTTTAAACGGCAAGCTTCCTGAAGTAAAACCGGTTGACGACGGAAGAAAGAGAAGAAGAAAGAGATTTGTCAAGGGACAATCTAATTAGCAGGAGGATATGTAATTATGTTGATGCCTAAAAGAGTCAAAAGAAGAAGAGTCCACAGGGGCAGAATGAAGGGCTTCGCAAACAAAGGTAATACTATTACTTACGGCGAATATGCTATTCAAGCTCTCGAACCTGCATGGATTACCTCCAACCAAATAGAAGCTGCACGTCGTGCTATGACAAGATATATTAAACGTGGCGGTAGTATTTGGATTAAGATTTTCCCGGATAAGCCGGTTTCAAAGAAGCCAGCTGAAACACGTATGGGTTCCGGTAAAGGAGCTCCGGAATATTGGGTAGCTGTTGTTAAACCGGGAAGAGTTATGTTTGAAATGGGCGGCGTTCCTATTGAAGACGCCAGAGAAGCTATGAGACTTGCCCAACACAAGTTACCAATTAAGACTAAGTTCATCACGCGTGATGATGTAGAAGCTAAAGGCGGTGAAGCTGATGAAGATTAAGGAAATTCGACAATTATCGGATCAAGAATTACAAGCTAAACTTCAAGAATTGAAAGCAGAGCTCTTCAATCTTCGTTTTCAAGCTGTAACCGGTGGTCTGGAAAATCCTATGAGGATTCGTATTGTTAGAAAAGAAATTGCAAAGATTAAGACTATTGAGAGCGAAAGAGCTCTTGGAATAAGGAAGGAGGCTTAAGGTTATGGAAAGAAATTTAAGAAAATCCAGGATCGGTATCGTTACAAGCGATAAGATGGACAAGACGATCACAGTTAAAGTTGAAACCAAAGTCGCTCACCCTGTTTATAAAAAGAGAATTAATCGTACAACAGTTTTTAAAGCTCATGATGAACAAAACCAAGCTAAGATCGGTGACAAGGTTCAAATTATGGAAACAAGACCTTTGTCAAAAACTAAGAGATGGCGCCTCGTTCAAATCATTGAGGAAGCACGTTAATTAAGGAGGAATTATGATACAACAAGAAAGTCGCATGAGAGTTGCTGATAACTCAGGTGCTAAAGAAGTCCTCGTTATTAAGGTTCTCGGAGGAACAAGAAGAAAGATCGCATCTGTTGGGGATATTGTAGTTGTTGCTGTCAAAAGTGCAACACCCGGCGGAGTTGTAAAAAAAGGTGATGTTCAAAAAGCTGTTATTGTCAGAACAGTTCGTCCTGTAAGACGTGCTGACGGCAGTTACATTTCTTTCGATGACAACGCATGCGTTATTATAAAAGATGACAAGAACCCGGTTGGCACCCGTATTTTTGGGCCTGTCACAAGAGAGCTAAGAAAAAATGATTTCATGAAGATCGTTTCACTTGCTCCGGAAGTACTATAAGGAGTTTCATATGAAGATTAGAAAAGATGATACAGTAATAGTAATTGCCGGTAAAGATAAAGGAAAAACCGGAAAGGTTTTGCGTTCTTTCCCACAAGAAAAGAAGGTTATTGTAGAAGGTGTAAATATTCAAGTTAAACACCAAAAACCTATGGGACCACAAAAACCGGGCGGACTTGTTAAGAGAGAAGGCAAGATTGATGTTTCAAATGTTATGTATTACGATACATCAGCAAAGAAGCGTTCAAGAATCGGCTATAAGTTCCTTGAAGATGGCACTAAAGTAAGATTTAGAAAATCTGATGGCGAAGTTATAGACTAGGAGGATGATATAGATGGCTCCAAGATTATTAGAAAAATATAAAAATGAAGTAGTTTCTCAAATGGTTGAGAAATTTGGATACAAGAATATAAACGAAGTTCCAAAGCTTGAAAAGATTACTTTAAACGTTGGTTTGGGTAAGGCAAAGGACAATCCGAAGATGTTGGATGCAATTGTAAAGGAATTGGCTCTTATTTCAGGTCAAGCTCCTGTTGTAACCCACGCAAGAAAGTCTATTGCTAACTTTAAACTTCGTGAAGGTATGAAGATAGGTGCAAAGGTTACTCTAAGAGGCGACAAGATGTATTACTTCTTAGATAAGTTTGTAAATATCTCTTTGCCACGTGTTAGAGACTTCAGAGGGGTTAGCGACAGAAGTTTTGACGGTCGTGGAAACTATGCTACGGGTGTCAGAGAACAATTGATTTTCCCTGAAATCATTTATGACGAAGTTGAAGAAATACACGGTATGGACATCGTTATTGTTACAACGGCTAAGACAGACGAGGAAGCAAAAGAATTACTAAGACTTCTCGGCATGCCGTTTAGAAAGTAAGGAGGATTTTAATGGCAAAGAAATCAAAGATAGCAAGTCAAAAGAGAACTCCTAAATTCTCTTCAAGACAATACAATCGTTGCAAGATTTGTGGAAGACCACACGCCTATCTAAGAAAATATGGTATCTGCCGTATTTGTTTTAGAGAACTCGCTTACAAGGGTGAAATTCCTGGAGTAAGAAAGGCAAGCTGGTAAGCTTTGAAGGAGGTAAATTATGTTAACTGATCCTATTGCAGATATGCTTACGAGAATTAGAAATGCAAATAGCCAAAGGCACGAATTCGTAGACATTCCGGCTAGTAAAATTAAAGTTTCGATTGCTGAAATTCTAAAAGATGAAGGTTACATCAAGGATTTTGAAGTTCTTGAAGACGGAGTTTCTAAGACAATTCGTATTGCTTTGAAATATATTAATAGTAAAGAAAGAGTTATTTCAGGAATTAGAAGAATTTCTAAACCTGGTTTAAGAATTTATGTAAATTCAACTGAACTGCCAAGAGTTTTAGGCGGACTCGGTATTGCCATTATTTCCACATCTAAGGGAATTATGACAGACAGAGACGCTCGTGCTCAAAAGGTTGGCGGCGAAGTTATTTGCTACGTATGGTAAGGAGGAAATTATGAGTAGAATCGGATTAAAACCAATTGCAATTCCTTCAGGCTGTACTGTAGATATTAACGACAGAACTGTTAAGGTTAAGGGACCTAAGGGAGAACTTTCTTTTACAGCTGTTAAGGAAATGAGTTTTGAAATTAAAGATAATGAAATCCATGTAATCAGAGCTGACGAAACAAAAAGAGTCAGAAGTCTTCACGGTTTGACAAGAAGTCTTGTTGCAAATATGGTTGAAGGTGTTACAGAAGGATTTAAGAAGGAATTAAAGATTATCGGAACCGGTTACAGAGCTAATATGAACGGTAAAAAATTGGGTCTTACCCTCGGTTTTTCACATCCACTCGATGTTGAAGTTCCTGCAGGTTTGACTGTTGAAACACCGGACAACTTAACTATTGTAATTTCAGGTGCTGATAAACAACAAGTCGGACAATTTGCGGCTCTTGTAAGAGGTTACAGACCACCTGAACCTTATCTAGGAAAAGGTGTTCGTTACGTCGATGAACATGTACGTCGTAAAGTCGGTAAGACAGGTAAGTAGGAGGTCTTTTAAATGATAAAAAAAGTTGATAAGAATCAAACTCGTATAAAAAGACATCTTCGCGTAAGAAACAAGGTAAACGGTACTGCTGAAAGACCAAGACTTTGTGTTAGAAGAAGTTCTAAACATATTTACGCTCAAATCATTGATGATGTTGAAATGAGGACACTTGCTGCTGCTTCATCCCTAGACAAGGAATTGGGTCTTGAACACACAGGAAACAAAGAAGCTGCTAAAAAAGTTGGCGAACTCATTGCAAAGCGTGCTATTAGTAACGGCATCAAGGAAGTAGTATTCGACAGAGGCGGATATGTTTACCACGGTCGCATTAAAGAATTGGCTGAAGGCGCTAGAGAAGCCGGACTCGACTTCTAGAAGGAGGTATTACTTTGACTGAGAGAATTAATCACGAAGAACTCGATTTACAAGAAAGAGTTGTTGCAATCAACAGAGTTTCAAAGACTGTTAAAGGTGGTAAGAACTTCAGATTTGCCGCACTTGTTGTTGTCGGAGACCAAAAGTCTCACGTCGGCGTCGGAATGGGTAAAGCACTTGAAGTTCCTGAAGCTATCAGAAAAGCTGTTGCTGATGCAAAGAAAAATATGATCGAGGTTGTTATTCAAGATACAACAATTCCACACGAAATCATCGGAAGATACGGTGCAGGCAGTGTACTTCTAAAGCCTTCCAAAGAAGGTACCGGAGTTATTGCGGGAGCAGCTGTTCGTGCAGTTTGTGAACTTGCAGGTATCAAAGATATTCGTACGAAATGTTTAGGAAGTAACAACCCAAGAAACGTTGTTAATGCAACAATGAACGGCCTACAATCTTTGAAACGTCCTGAAGACGTTGCAAAGATGAGAGGCAAAACATTGGATGAAATATTAGGTTAGGAGGCGTCTTATGGCTACAATTAAAATTAGACAAAAGAGAAGTCTCATCGGTAAACCCGAAAGTCACAGAAGGATTGTTAAAGCTTTAGGTCTTCACAGAATCGGCCACGTAGTTGAAACAACCGATACTCCACAAATTAGAGGAATGATCAACAAGGTTCAACACATTGTTGAGGTTATTGACTAGGAGGGAATTATGGATCTAAGTAATTTAAAAGGACTTAAGAGAACTTCCAAGAAAAGAGTTGGAAGAGGAATCGGTTCAGGAATGGGAAAAACTTCTACTCGCGGTATGAAGGGGCAAAATTCCAGAAGCGGTGGAGGCACACGTCCGGGATTTGAAGGGGGCCAAATGCCACTTTTCAGACGTTTGCCGAAAAGAGGATTTAAAAACATATGGAGAACAGATTATTCAATCGTTAATGTTTCTGATCTTGAAGCATTTGACAACGGTCAAACAGTTGACAAGGCTGCAATGATCGAAAAAGGACTTGTACACAGAAGTGTAGGTGCTATTAAAATTTTAGGCGAAGGGGATTTATCCAAAAAGCTTAATGTAAAAGCACAAAAGTTCAGCAAGTCTGCACAAGAAAAGATTGAAAAAGCTGGTGGAACAGCTGAGGTGATCTAATGTTTAAAACATTAAGAGACGCATGGAAAGTTAAGGAAATAAGAAACAAAATGCTCTATACGCTATTTTGTCTCTTTATTTTCCGTTTAGGAAGTCATATACCGGCTCCATTTATTGACAAGACACAAATTGCAAAGATTTTCGAAAGTGCGGGACAAAGCGTCCTCGGATTTTTGGACTTGATGGCCGGAGGTTCACTCTCCAATATGAGTATATTTGCCATGAATATATATCCATATATCACGGCGTCAATTATCATCCAACTTCTCACAGTTGCAATTCCTAAACTTGAAGAACTTGCAAAAGAAGGAGAAGAAGGAAGAAGAAAACTCAACAGTATTACAAGAATTACAGGTGTTGTTTTGGCACTCATCCAATCGATGGGTACAGTATTCGGCCTCTACAGCCAAGCTGTTACAGCAACCGGATTTATTCAAAACTCACTTATCATCATAACACTCGTAGCCGGTACAAGTTTCCTTGTATGGCTTGGAGACAGAATTACAGAAAACGGAGTAGGAAACGGTATTTCACTTATAATCTTCGTTGGTATCGTTGCAAGATTACCTGAAACATTGATGAAAAACTTCAGACTTGCACAAGCAGGTGTAACATCATGGATTGCTGTTATCATTTATCTTTTGATTATGGTTGCTATCGTTGCATTTGTTGTTATCATCCAAGAAGGTGAAAGAAGAATTCCTGTTCAATATGCAAAACGTGTTGTCGGAAGAAGAGTTTACGGCGGACAAGCAACACATATTCCTATCAAGGTTAATATGGCTTCAGTTATGCCTGTTATCTTCGCATCAACATTCATGCAAATTCCTGCAACAATTGCTCTTTTCTCAAAGGGCGGTTTTGGAAACTTCCTACGCAATTGGTTGACACAAGACGGTAAATTCGGATTTTGGATTTACCTTATAATAAACTTTGTGCTTATTATATTCTTTACGTATTTCTACAACGCAATTCAATTTAACACAGTTGAATATGCAAAGAATATTCAATCACAAGGCGGATTCATTCCTGGAATCAGACCTGGAAAACCGACAAGTCAATACCTCTCAAGAACTGTTAACAGAATAACATTCATCGGTGGTCTTGCACTTGCTATTTTATCAACATTACCGCTACTATTATCACACTTCTCAAACCTTGACGTTGCTTTCCAAGGAACAGGGATGATCATCGTGGTAGGTGTTGCACTTGAAACCGTAAAACAAATTGAAGCACAAATGACCATGCGTCACTATAAAGGATTTTTAGGCTAATATGAGACTAATATTATTAGGTGCACCGGGTGCCGGAAAAGGTACCCAAGCTATAGAAATTAAAGAAGAATTAAATATTCCGCATATCTCAACAGGTGACATCTTCAGAGCAAATATCAAAGATGGCACAGAGCTTGGAAAAAAAGCAAAGGGATATATGGATGAAGGAAAACTTGTTCCTGACGAGCTGACAATTGAACTTGTGAAAGACAGACTAAGAAAAGACGATGCGAAAAACGGCTTTTTACTTGACGGATTTCCAAGAACAATTCCTCAAGCCGAAGCGCTTGACGGATTTTTGAAAGAAGAAGGAATCAAGCTTGACAGAGTTGTTAATATAGATGTAGACAAGAGTGTTCTACTTGACAGAATCACGGGTCGCCGTGTATGCAAAGATTGCAAGGCAAGCTTCCACATTGCCTTTAATCCTCCGAAAAAGGAAAACGTTTGTGACCACTGCGGAGGAGAGCTCATTCAAAGGGCTGATGATAATGAAGAAACGGTTAAAAATCGTATAGGTGTGTACGAAAAAGAAACCAGTCCATTAATCGACTATTACAACAAACAAGGACTTGTCCTTAACATTGATGGAAACAAGAGTCCAAAAGAAGTTACAAAAGAAATCTTCGAGGGTCTTAAGTAATCAATGATAGAGAAGATAGTACCCGGACAAATTGTTAGAAGCAAGGCAGGTCACGATATGTTCAAACATTTTGTGATTGTAGAAGTAGTTGATAATGATTTTGTATTAATATCCGACGGAAAAACCAGAAAACTGGAAAAGCCCAAGAAAAAGAAAATCAAACATTTGGCTATTTTAAATGACAATGCTTTTAAAGACGAAACATTTTCGTTAACAAACAAAAACTTAAAGAAACTAATGCAAAGGTACAACGAGGGGGACAAGTATTAATGTCAAAAAAGAATACTATTGAGGTTGAGGGCGTTGTTGTAGATGCTCTCCCTAATGCTATTTTTAAAGTAAAACTTGATAATGGTTATGAAATTATCGCGCATATTTCCGGAAAATTAAGAATGCACAACATTCGTGTTTTGCCGGGAGATAGAGTAAACTTGGAACTATCTCCATACGATCTTACCAAGGGCAGGATCACTTGGAGAAACAAATAATTAAGGGGATGAAATAAAGATGAAAGTAAGACCATCCGTAAAGAAAATTTGCGACAAATGCAAAATTATTAAAAGAGGCGGAAAAGTAATGGTAATCTGTGAAAACCCTAAACATAAACAAGTACAGGGTTAAGGAGGCTAATTAATATGGCAAGAATTGCAGGTATCGACCTTCCTAGAGATAAAAGAATCGAAATCGGTTTGACATATATCTATGGAATCGGTAGAGTTACTTCAAAGAAAATTTTGATAGATGCCGGAGTTGATCCGGATATTCGTGTACGTGATTTGACTGAAGCAGATGCTGCTAAAATCAGAACTGCTATGGAACACATAAAAGTTGAAGGGGACCTTCGTCGTGATGTCGCTCTAAATATAAAGAGACTTCGCGAAATCGGTTCATACAGAGGTCAACGTCACAAGAGAAGTCTTCCGGTAAGAGGACAAAGAACAAAGACAAACGCAAGGACAAGAAAAGGTCCGGGACAAGCTGGTAAGAAATAAGGAGGGGTAAATCTTGGCAACTAATAAAGGAAAGGCTGTTAGAGTTAAAAAAAGAGCCAGAAAAAATATAGAAAAAGGTCAAGCGCATATCTCTTCATCATTTAACAATACAATGGTATCTTTGACAGATATGCAAGGTAATCTGATTTCATGGGCAAGTGCCGGAGGACTCGGATTTAGAGGCTCAAGAAAAAGTACTCCATTTGCTGCACAAGAAGCTGCTGAAACTGCTTCAAAGAAAGCAATGGAACATGGTTTAAAGACGGTGGAAGTTTATGTAAAAGGACCTGGTTCAGGAAGAGAAGCTGCTATCAGAGCTCTTCAAGCATCAGGACTTGAAGTTACATCAATCAAAGACGTAACACCTATTCCACATAACGGATGCAGACCTCCTAAACGTAGAAGAGTTTAGGGATTAATCTTGCAAGGAGGGAACCTTATGGAAATTGAAAAGCCTATTATCGAAATTTTAGATATGAGCGAGGACAAGAGCTACGCTAAAATCTCTATCGAGCCGCTTGAAAGAGGATATGGAACTACTTTAGGAAACTCAATGAGAAGGGTACTTCTATCAAGTCTTCCGGGAAGCAGCATTTCTAATATTCGAATTCAAGGAGTTCTTCATGAATTTTCAACCATTGAAGGGGTTTATGAAGATGTTCCGGAAATTATTCTAAATATAAAGAACTTGGCTATAAAAAGCTATACAAAAGAACCACAAAAACTTCTTATCGACGTAAAGGGACCGAAGGAAGTTACAGGGGCGGACATTATAACGGGAACGGACTGCGAAATAATCAATAAAGATTTAAAAATCGCAACCGTAAACAAAAATGGACACCTAGTCATTGAAATGGACCTTACACACGGCAGAGGTTATGTGCTCCAAGAAAAGAATAAAGAAGCTTTAAAAGAATCCACATCCATAGGGGATATTCCAATCGACTCAGAATTTACTCCGGTAAGAAAAGTGAATTTCAAAATTGAAAACACTAGAGTCGGACAAATTACAGACTATGACAGACTTGTTTTGGAAATTTGGACGAATGGAACCATAAACGCGGATGAAGCGGCCTCCTTGGGCGCAAGAATTTTAATCGAACATTTAAGTCTCATAAGCGGTCTGTGTGAAAATATGGACCAAGGTGGGATATTAAAATTAAGAGACGATCGTGCAAAGCAAAGATATTTGAAGATGTCAATTGAAGAACTTGACTTGAGCGTTCGCTCATTCAACAGCTTGAAGAGAGCAAACATCAACACGGTTGCAGAACTTACTGAAAAGTCGGAAGACGATATGTTAAAAGTCAGAAACCTTGGAAGAAAAAGTTTGGAAGAAGTCATCAACAAATTGGCTGAATACGGTCTTAGTTTAAAAGAAACTGAAAGTTAAGGAGGGTTATTAATGGCACAAAGAAAGCTTGGCAGAAGATCTGACCACAGAATGGCAATGCTTAGAAACCTTACAACCTCTCTATTATTAAATGGACGTGTTGTTACAACCGTCACAAGAGCGAAAGAAGTTAGAACAACTGCTGATAAAATGATTACTCTTGGAAAAAGAGGAGATCTTCATGCAATGAGACAAGTTAACTCTTTCCTATTTAATAAAGAAGCGGCAAAAAAGGTTTTCACTGAATACAACACTAAATATGCCGACAGAAAAGGTGGATACACAAGAATCATTAAAACAGGTGTTCGTCGTGGCGACGCAGCTGAAATGTGTATTATTGAATTGGTATAAGATGTTAATAGATAAAAGGGGCGGGTATGCTCCTTTTTTTATTTGCGGCTTATTTGCAGTCTATTTTGCGACCTGCTTGCAAACTTTAATTATTTGATTGCTCGGAGTGCAATTGAGCACACCTGCGCAATCAAAAATTAAGTTTGCGGCGCATCTCATCAAAATATCCTCGCAAATAACGGCGAAGATTAATTGTAGAAAATTGTAAACGCCGCCGTAGCGGGACGGTTCTACGAATCCTCCCGCCTAAACACCTGCGCAATCAAAAATTGAGTTTGCGGCGCATTTCATCAAAATATCCTCGCAAAGTGGGGAGAATATTTGCGGATCTTTCCGCGATAAACACTTGATTCAATATTTTAGTCGCTGCGACGTACTTGCCAGTACGTCTCGCTCCTAAAATATTTCATCTAAGCGTTTCTCATCGAAAATCTCTCGCAAATAACAGCGGAGATTAAATGTAGAAAATTGCAAACACCGCCGTAGCGGGACGGTTTTTTTGTGTGAAAAGGCGTACCACCGCAAATGATGTGCAATATAAATTTAGAAAAATTAAAAATCTAATTTTTGAAAATACGTTTAATAAGTAATGATAAGATTATTAAATAATAGTATGTCTAGAAATAAATCAAACACTATGACTTGATTTTTTTTTGAAAAGGTTTATAATAAATATAGATTAATATTATTTTAATATTAAAATTGATTGTTAATAAAGTTAATTTTATATAGGACAGGTTTTATAAGTTTAAAGACAGGTAGGAGAGTTTTGCAAGAAGAATACAAGCCGGACACAAAATTTATAATTATGGATTATCTAAATCATTGGTATAGTTTTGTCAGTAGAAATTTGAAAAAGATTTAGAAGAAATTTTAGAATTTTAAGGAGAAGAAATATTATGGAAGAATATAAACCGGAAGTGAATTTGATTGAGTGGGAGACAATAAGACAATTAATATTAGCGCTTATTTTAGTATTATTTGCGGTTTCTCTTTATAAGGATATTGCTATAAGAATGCCGGTAAATAAACTCGGGAATACTTTGTTTGATGCGGAGTATGCCGAGCGTGTTGGAGACGAAAGCAAAAAATACGCTTTCGAAAATGAAGACCAGAGGTTATTTATATCTCATACAGACATAGAACTTTATGATTTGGAAGGCGAGTATAATTTCTATGATGAAAATGGAAAGCTTTTGGAAAAATTCGAAATCTACAATTCTTCCGAAGGACTTGTAATAAAAAAAGATAGATTTTTGCACAAAAGTTTATTTGCAAAGATAGAGTTTAAAGAAATGTAGGATTATAGTTAAAAGGAGAGTAAAATGCAAAGAAAATTTAGAGAAAGAGTATTGATATTTTTATCGATATCTATGGCATCAATGCTATTTGGTTGCGGTTCAAATAATGGTATGGAGGAAAAATCAAAGAGCGATGATTTTAAAAATTTTGAGGTCAGCTTTTACAAAGAACAGTTGGCGGATGATTTCTACAATAACGGCGATTGGTTTTTTGTAAATGATGAAGTTTTTAAAGAGAATTTCTTCGAACTGCAAAAGGATGGAAAGCCGAAATTGAGCGAAAATCTTTCGAGCAAAGTGGAATGTAAAATAAAAAAAGCGGACAGCTATAAAATTGTATTTCCGGAAAATGAATTGATTGGACAGTGGACGATTGAGGACGGTGTGGAAGCAAAGGAAATGGTTTATTATATTCCGGGAGACGTAAGAGATGAGTTTAAAACCGGACCGACAGGCAAATCGACTGTAAACCATCAATTCTATATTGAGAATGCCAAGGATATCAAGAGTATAAGATTTAAGCTTTTGGATAGAAAAGATGTGAACGCGGAAGATTCCTTTGATGAAGCGGAAGGAAAGATAGAAGTTGTTTTTGAAGTAGAATAAGAGGGATTATTTGCGGTCTATTTGCGGTTATTTGTGGTCTATTTTGCGACCTGATTGCAAACTTCAATTATTTGATTGCTCGGAGTGCAATGAGCACACCTGCGCAATCAAAAATTGAGTTTGCGGCGCATTTCATCAAAATATCATCGCAAATAACGTTGGGGTATTTGCGGCTCTTTTCGCGATAAAATTGAATGTAGATTGTAGAAACTGGTAAACACCGTACGTAGCGGCGACCAGTTTTTTTATCCATCGAACAGAAATCTTTGATTTCGTCGTGAGATGAGATAAAAAGGTGTATCGCCGCCAAGATGGAGAATAGGCGGAAAAATTTTTAAAAACAAACAATGATGGGTGTAATTATAAATTGAATTAATTGTTGGATTTACATTATATACACACACCGTTGTTGGTAATAATACATATTCAATGTACACAAAAATGGGCGGGAGGACACACAGTGCCATCCCGCTACAACACGTACATACGCATATACAATCGTTAAAACAAAAACATTGTTATGAATCTGAATGCAATAATTTATGTAGAAATACGTACACGCCGTCAGTAGCGGCGACCAGTTTTTTTATACATCGAACAGAAATCTTTGATTTCGTCGTGAGATGAGATAAAAAGGTGTATCGCCGCCAAGAGGGAAAATGGGTGATGGGTTTTGGCAATTTATTTTGCGAATATAGGTGTTTGAATTATTTTTGTTTTTGGTTATATATTATATAGGCATATCGTTGTTGGTGGGGTTGTAAATTGAATGAGATTTATATATGGCGTGAGGACATCGTTACTCCTTACGTCGTAACGTATGCCGTCACGCTACAGGTGCGTTTGCGAATGTAAATATTGTTAAGGCAAGATATTTTTTTATAAATGGGAATGTGATAAATTATGTATAATTAAATAAATGCCACAATGAGGAATATAGAAAATATAAAACAATTAACACCTCACAAAACAATCTCGCAACTCTCCCATACCCCAATATCAATCTATTAATTATTTTGATGTAAGTTTTATGCTTGTAATCACATTTTAAAAGTGTTAGAATTAAAATTGTAGAAGAAATTTGAAAGATGAGCTTTCAAAATGTTTTAAGGAGGATTTTATGGATAGAGAAATTACGAAAGACATGCTCAAAGAGTTCAAAGAAAATTATGATAAGAACTTCAGCAGGATGTCTCAAAATGCGGTTGCATCAGTTGGTATTATGGATGCGTCCATAAATTATGAATTGGTAAATAAAAATCCGAATGTTTTTTCAAAGGAATTGAAAATCGGAAAGATTACAAATCAAAAGCAATCGGGTAGATGCTGGATGTTTGCCGGTTTAAATACTTTAAAGGTGAGCGTTTTGAAGAATTTCAATCTTCAAGATATTAGATTTTCACACAATTATCTTTATTTTTTCGACAAGCTCGAACGTGCAAACCAATATTTGGACGATGTTATTGAGTTGAAGGATAGAGATTTGGATGACAGATTAAATAGAAATGTTGTTTTTTATGCTGCAGATGATGGCGCATGGTGGACAACTTTCCAACGTCTTGTCTCAAAATACGGAATTGTTCCTGAGTATGCATATCCGGATTCAAAGAATGTAAGTCGCACAAATGATTTGATTGACAATCTCGACAAGAGATTAAAGATTGCGGCAAAGGATATAAGAGATGCTTTTAAAGACGGCAGAGAATCCGAAATCGAATGTATCAAGGAAAAGGCAATGAAGGATGTTTATAGAATTACTGCGATTTCATTGGGCGTTCCGCCAAAGAGATTTGACCTTTGCGTAAAAGACAAGGACAATAAATTGATTGAAAGAAGAAATATTTCTCCGATTGAATTTTACAATGAATTTTTCAAAGAAGATGTTTCGGAATATGTTGAACTTGGAAATTATCCGGGCAAAAACAAGGAAGAAAATGTGCTTTATGAAAGAACTTTCATTCAACAAAGAATCGGCGGCAGTTTGAGATATGTCAATGTTTCGATTGCAAGAATGAAGGAAATTGTTATGTCGATGATCGATGCCGGCGAACCTGTTTGGTTTGCGTGCGACGTGGGCAAGGATTCTTTGATTTCAAGAGACGGTCTTGACACGGGATTTATGCTCTACAATATTCTCGACAGAGATTCACTTTTTGGAGTTGACACAAAGACGAACAAGGTCCAAAGAATTGAAACTCGCGAATCCGAAGCGACACACGCTATGGTTATTGTGGGATATGATAATTCTTCAAAGGGACTCAGATTTAAGGTTCAAAATTCATGGGGCGAAAAGGCAGGACTTGCAGGCTATCTTGTTATGGATGAAGAATGGTTTGACAACTATGTCTACGAAATCATTCCTAAAAAATCTTTCCTTAACAAGGAAGAACTTGCTGCATTTAACAAAGAACCTGTAAAACTACTACCTTGGGAACTCTAGGAGGAAATTATGACGAGATTAAGTATTGATAAAATAAATGAATATGAAAAAGAATTTTTAGAAGACAAGAGAAATATCGTTGCAATGAACGCCGCAACATACAACGGAGTTCAAAAGGTTGCAAGAGATGTGAATGCGCTGAAAGATGAGCCGTTCGCTTTTAATGTGGATATTAAAAACGGAGACGTTACAAACCAAAAGAAATCGGGCAGATGCTGGATGTTTGCTTCGATGAATGTTTTGAGAAATATCGTGATTAAAAAGTTCAATCTTGAAAACTTTGAACTTTCACAAAGCTACACATTGTTTTGGGACAAACTCGAAAGATGCAACTACTATATGGAAGCGGTAATCGAAAAGGCAAATGAACCACTCGAAGACAGAGTTATGGACTATCTTATGACGGACTTGTTGTCGGACGGCGGACAATGGGATATGTTTGTGAATATCGTAAAAAAATACGGACTTGTTCCGAAATATGCATATCCTGAATCTCAAACCTCATCTGCAACTGTTCAACTGAACAAATATCTCTGCAAAATTATGAGAAAATACACGACCGAGCTTAGAGAAAAAGTACAAAATGAAGGTGTGGAAAAGGCAAGAGAATTAAAAGAAGAAGTTTTGAAAGACGTCTACAATGTTTTAACCTCAACTCTCGGAGAAATCCCGGAAAAATTTGACGTGGTTCTTCACGACAAAGACGGAAAACTTATCGAAGACAAGGGAATGGATGCGCACAGCTTCTTTGACAAATATATCGGCGCTGACATTGACGACTACGTTTCCCTAATCAACTCGCCGACCGAAGACAAACCTTTCAACAAAACATATACAATAAAATATCTTGGAAACATTGTTGAAGGAAGAATTGTAAAACACTTGAACCTTCCTATCGAAGAACTTAAAAAAGCTGCCGTAAAACAATTAAAAGACGGATATCCTGTTTGGTTCGGTTGCGACGTCGGACGTTCTTCAATCGTTGAAGACGAAAGAGCAATCCTCGACACAAAAGCTGTCGACTACGAAACCCTCTTTAACGTCGACTTGAAACTCTCGAAAGAAGACGCCCTCGACTACGGCTACTCAATGATGACACATGCAATGACCTTCACCGGAGTTCAAATGGATGGCAATGAAGCTCTAAGATTTAAAGTCGAAAACTCATGGGGAGAAAAATTCGGGTACAAAGGTCACTTTGTCATGACCTCCGACTGGTTCGACAAATACGTCTACCAAGTCGTCGTCAACAAAAAATACCTAACCGAAAAATCGAGAAAAGATTATGAGAAAGAGCCGAAGGAGTTAAAACCTTGGGATCCGATGGGCTCCCTCGCATAAAATTCTTGCTAAAATTGCGAAAAAGGCTTGTTTCGCCCCCACTCTCATTGCGACGTGCGTTTAAGCACGTCTCACTCGAGTGGTGACTGTACTACGCCTTTTTCATCAATTTTATCTAAGAATTTGGTGAATATATATAATTAAAAATACCTCTCGACGTACATTTTAAGTACGACTCGAGGTATTTTTTTCTTTCATCCCACAATCTCATCAAATTTAGAGTGCAATTTGGTATAATGATCATTCTTGCTAAAATGGCGACTAACTTGCTTTTCAGAAGTTCCCAACCTGCGACGTATTTACCAATACGCCTCGGTTGGTCGCTTCTTCCAAAGCGGCGTTATTCATCCATTTTAGCGAAGAATTTTAGTTAGGT